>JBDHTL010000047.1:0-23288 GCA_039808645.1 Rhodoblastus sp.
CGTAATAGGCGGTGCCGCAGGCGGTCAGCGTCACGCGGTTGAGGCTCTTCGCGTCGAAGGGCAGCGCGAAGGGCAGCGACACCTTGCCGCCGGACATGTCGAGGTAGTGGGCGAGCGTGCGACCGACGACCTCGGGCTGCTCGTGGATTTCCTTCGCCATGAAATGGCGGTGCTCGCCCTTGTCGACGAGAAAGGCGGAGGCCTGGGTGCGGATGCGCAGGCGCTCGACGACCGCGCCGGCGGCGTCGTGGAATTCGGCGCCCTTGCGGGTGAGCACGACCCAGTCGCCCTCGTCGAGATAGGTGACGTCCTGCGTGAAGGGCGCGAGCGCCAGCGCGTCGGAGCCGAGATACATCTGCCCGTCGCCCCAGCCGACCGCCAGCGGCGACCCGCGCCGCGCGCCCACGAGAAGGTCGGGCTCGCCCTCGAACAGGAAGGCGAGCGCAAAGGCGCCGCGCAGTTTCGGCAGAGCGGCGGCGACCGCCTCGACCGCCGAATTGCGGCCCTTCATCTCCTCGGCGACGAGATGGGCGACGACTTCCGTGTCGGTCTCGGTCTCGAATTTGTGGCCCTTGGCGCGAAGCCCGTCCCGAAGCTCGCGGAAATTCTCGATGATGCCGTTGTGGACGACCGCGACGCGGTCGTTGGCGTGGGGATGGGCGTTGATTTCGTTGGGGCGGCCGTGCGTCGCCCAGCGGGTGTGGCCGATGCCGCTATGGCCTTCCAGCGGCTCGCGGGCGAGCCGGTCCCCGAGATTGCGCAGCTTGCCCTCGGCGCGGCGGCGCGTGACGTGGCCGTTTTCCAGCGTGGCGACGCCAGCCGAATCGTAGCCGCGATATTCGAGCCGCTTCAACGCCTCGACGATGTCGCCCGCCACCGGCTCGTTGCCGAGAATTCCGACTATCCCGCACATGTCAGCGTCGTCACTTTCCCTGTTCGTCCGGCCAACCCAGAGCTAAGAGGCCGGGGACGCCGACGCAAGCGCAAATGCCGGCCCTGCCCCTTCGATCATTTTGCAGCGTAAACAACGCCCCGCCCGTTTCGCCTTTATTTCGACCAAGGTCTGTGGCCATTGCGGGGCGGCGCGGGAATCGGCCTCGCGTCAGCATCGTCTGGAGCCCAACATGACGCCCTTGCGCAGCCTGATCATCGTCGCCTTCGCGGTCTTCGCCGCCGGCGGGGCGGCGCAGGCGCAGGAGAAGAAGAAGCCGAGCTGCCAGAGCATCTTCAACATCTGCATGAAACGGGCGGGCTCCGGCCATGCGGCGATCTGCCAGGACATGTTCGCCATGGCCAAGTCGAAGGGCGAGTGGCAGGAAACGCAGGACGAGAACGGCGTGCGTTACGCCGCCGTGCCCTGCACGCCCTAACCTTTCTTCCTGGAGGCCCGGAACGCGGCCGCCCAACCGGACTTCTGGACCTGCCGGCCGCGGCCGAGCGCCAGCGCGTCCGGCTCGACGTCGTCGGTGATGACCGAGCCGGAGCCGACATAGGCGCCGGCGCCGATGGTCACCGGCGCGACAAGCGAGGAATTGGTGCCGACGAAGGCGCCCTCCCCGATCTCGGTGCGATATTTGCCGAAACCGTCGTAATTGCAGGTGATGACGCCTGCGCCGATGTTCGATTTCGCGCCGACCGAGGCGTCGCCGATATAGGCGAGATGGTTGACCTTGGCGCCCTTGCCGACGGTGGAGGCCTTGATCTCCACGAAATTGCCGATGTGGGCGCTTTCCCCGAGCCTCGCGCCGGGGCGCAGGCGCGCGAAGGGGCCGATGGTCGCGCCCGCTTCCACCTGCGCGCCTTCCAGATGGCAGAAAGCCCTGACGAGGACGCCGTCGGCGATCGCGACGCCCGGCCCGAACACGACGTTCGGCTCGATCGTGACGTCGCGGCCGAGCTTCGTGTCGGCGCTGAAATGAACGGTGTCCGGGGCGACCAGCGTCGCGCCCGCGCGCATCGCCGCCTCCCGCAGGCGCTTCTGCGCGCCGGCCTCGGCGGCGGCGAGCTGCACGCGGTCGTTGACGCCCTGGACCTCATCCTCGGCGGCCGCGCGATGCGTGGCCTTCAGACCGCGCGCCCGGGCGACGGCGACGACATCGGTCAGATAGAATTCCTTCTGCGCGTTCTGGTTTTCGACGGCGTCGAGCAGTTCCAGCGCATGCGCGCCGTCGAGCGCCATCAAGCCGGCGTTGCAGAGCCGCGTCTCGCGTTCGGCCTCGGTCGCATCCTTGTGTTCGCGGATCGCGCGCAATTCCCCGTCCGCGCCGAGCAGCAGCCGCCCGTAGCCCTGCGGGTCCGCGGCGACAAAGCCGAGCGCCGCCACAGCCGCGCCGTCCGCGACCGCCGCGCGCAGGCCGGCGAAGGTCTCCGGCCGGATCAGCGGCGTGTCGGCAAAGGCGATCAGCATGTCGTCGAAACCGCGCTCGAGCGCCGCGCGGGCGGCCAGCACTGCGTGGGCGGTGCCGAGCCGCTCGGTCTGGACGAAGACCTCAGTCTCGGGCGCGATGGCGCGCGCGGCGGCGGCCACATCGTCCCGTCCGGGCCCGACCACGAGCGCGATCGCGTCGGCGCCGGCCGCCTGGACGGCGCCGACGACATGGGCGACCATGCTGCGGCCCGCGACCTCATGCAGCACCTTTGGCTTTGCCGAGCGCATCCTGACGCCCTCGCCCGCAGCCAAAACGACGGCGATACAGCGGCGGGCAGACGACATTCCGATCTCCGGGAGAGGCGCGCAGACGGCGGACGCCGTTGCCAAACGCTTTGAACAGTATAAACACGAGCCGTCGGGCGCGGAAGGATCGCGGACCGCGTTCGACCCCGGCCCGCCCGCCTCAGATAACCCACGTTCGCGCGATGGTCACGCCCGCGTCTTTCGGAAAGTCTGTTTGTCCATGATCGTGCGTCGAGACGTGCTGAAGGGCGTAGCGAGCGGGGCCGGCCTGCTGCTTTCGTCCCCGGTTTTCGCGCAGACGCAGGGCGGGCCGGAGCAGCCGACGCCGTTCCAGCAGGGCATGGTGCTGGACCTGGCGCGCAGCTTCGCCAAGACCCCCTACAAGCCCTCGCCCACCGACCTGCCGGACGCCTTCAACGGGCTCAACTACGACCAGTACGTCGGCCTGCGCTACCGCAGGGAGAAGCTGATCTGGGCCGACGACAAGGTCGGCTTCGTGATCGAGCCCCTTCATCGCGGGTTCATCTTCAACTCGCACATGATGATCCAGCTGGTCGAGAACGGCCTGTCGCGGCGTCTCGCCTACAATCCGGCCGATTTCGAATTCGGGTCGGTCAGGGCGCCGCAGGAACTGCCGGACATCGGATTTTCCGGCTTTCGCGTGCTCGTTCCGCGCGAGGGCAGGCTCGCGGAGGTCGCCATCTTCCAGGGCGCGAGTTTCTTCAAGGCGCGCGCGCCCGGGCAGACCTACGGCGTGCAGGCGCGCGGCCTGTCGCTGAAGACGGCCGACCCGCGCGGCGAGGAATTCCCGCAGTTCAAGGCCGTATGGATCGAGAAGCCGACGCTCGCCAGCAATGCGCTGGTGGTCCACGCGCTTCTGGATTCCGACAGCGTCGCCGGCGCCTATCGCTTCACGATCAGGCCCGGCGAGGCGATCATCGTCGACACCGAGCTCACGCTCGCGCCGCGCGCCAATGTCGAGAATGTCGGCATCGCCTCGATGAGCGCGACGAGCATTTCCTCGCCGCTCGATCGCCGGCGGCCGGACGACGTCCGGCCGACCGTCGCGGAGGTCAACGGCCTGCAGATGAACAGCGGCAAGGACGAGTGGATCTGGCGGCCGGTCACCAACCGGCAGACGCTGCAGATCTCCTCGTTCGTCGACGAAAAGCCGAAGGGCTTCGGTTTCCTGATGCGCAATCGCGACTTCGAATCCTACGAGGACGACGAAGGAAAGTGGGAGCTGCGGCCCTCGCTGTGGATCGAGCCCCTGAGCGAGTTCGGCGCGGGGCTGGTGACGCTCACCGAAATCCCGGCGGAATCGGAAACCAACAGCAATTGCATCGCCTACTGGCGGCCGAAAGGCGGCCTGGCGGCCGGCGTCGAGACATCGTGGGCCTATCGCCAGTTCTGGTGCTGGGAGCCGCCGTCGCAGGCGCCGCTGCTGCGCGTCTCGGAGTCGCGCGGCGGGCGCGGCGGCGGCAAGCGGCGACGCTTCATCGTCGCCTTTTCCGGCGACGCGCTCGCGGATCCGCAGGGGCTGCGCGACATCAAGCCGGCGCTGACGGCGGCGCCCGGTTCCATCGCGTCGGTGCGGACCTATCTCTATCGCGACCGCAAGGCCTATCGCGTCGTGTTCGACCTCGATCCCGGCGCCGAGACCCAGTCGGAAATCCGTCTCGTTCTCGAGGCGGACGGCAAACCCGTGAGCGAGACCTGGCTCTACAGATGGACGCCGTGATCGAAAGCCGCCCGAGCGCCTCCGTTGCGACGGCGCCGGCCATGCCGCCGGAATCGCCGATCGCGATGCCGGTGCAGAGCCTGTCGCGCTTCGACAAGAAGGCGCGCCGCAAATGGCTGCTGCCCGCCAGCGCGCGCAGCCCGTGGCTGGCGCGGCTCGCCGTGTTCGGCGGCGGGCTCGCGCTTACCGCCTATGGCGCGCACGAAATGTACAAGGTCGTCGAGGTCGGCGGCGTCACCATCCTGAAATGGGCGCTGCTGTTTCTCTTCCTGGCCAATTTCTCATGGATCGCGCTCGCCTTCACCAGCGGCGTGGTCGGCCTGGTCTGGATGCTGATCCAAGGCCGCGTGCGCTTCGAGACGCCGAGCGCGCTCGGCGCGCGGACCGCCGTCGTCATGCCGATCTACAACGAGGAGCCGAGCCGCGTGTTCGGATCGCTGCAGGCGATCTGGGAAGACGTGGAGGCGACCGGGCTCGGCGCGCATTTCGACTGGTTCTTCCTGTCGGACACGACCGATCCCGACATATGGATCGCGGAGGAGCGCGCCCTGATCGCGCTGCGCGAGCGGCTCGGTCCGGACTGCCGCGTCTACTACCGGCACCGCCCGAAGAACACGGCGCGCAAGGCCGGCAATATCGCCGACTTCGTCAGCCGCTGGGGCGGCGCCTATCCGCACATGGTCGTGCTCGACGCCGACAGCCTGATGACCGGCCACGCCATCGTGACGCTCGCCCAGCGCATGGAGGGCGACCCCGATTCCGGCATCATCCAGACGCTGCCGCTGATCATCAACCGCAACACGCTGTTTGCGCGCGTGCAGCAGTTCGCCGCGCGCATCTACGGGCCGGTGATCGCGGCGGGCCTCTCCGCGTGGATGGGCCGCGACGGCAATTACTGGGGCCACAACGCCATCATCCGCACCGCCGCCTTCGCGGCGCATTGCGGATTGCCCGACCTGCGCGGAAAGCCGCCGTTCGGCGGACATATCCTCAGCCACGATTTCGTCGAGGCGGCGCTGATCCGGCGCGCGGGCTATTCCGTTTACATGCTGCCGACGCTGAAAGGCTCCTACGAGGAAAGCCCGCCCTCGCTGATCGACGTCTCCTCGCGCGACCGGCGCTGGTGCCAGGGCAACCTGCAGCACGTCCGCCTCCTGCCGACCAAGGGACTGCACTGGGCCTCGCGCCAGCATTTCCTGACCGGCATCTTCGGCTATCTCGCCTCGCCGCTCTGGCTGATGCAGCTCGTCATCGGCATCATGATCGTCCTGCAGGCGACCTACATCCGTCCCGAATATTTCACGAGCGACTTCACCCTGTTCCCGGCCTGGCCGCGTTTCGACGCCGAGCGCTCGCTCGCGCTGTTCGGCGTGACCATGAGCATCCTGCTGGCGCCGAAATTCTTCGGCCTGTTCCTGGCGCTGATCGACGGCGAGACGCGGCGCGGCGGCGGCGGCTTCCTTCGTCTCACGGTATCCTCCCTGCTCGAGATCGTGATGTCGGCGCTGCTCGCGCCGATCATGATGCTCGTCCAGACCGGCCATGTGATGAACATCCTGTTCGGCTTCGACACGGGCTGGAATCCGCAGCGCCGCGACGACGGCTCGATTCCCTTCAAGGCGATCGTGCGCAAGCATCGCTCGCACATGGCGCTCGGCGCGGTGAGCCTCGTCGCCGGCATCCTGATCTCGCCCTCGCTGGTCGCGTGGATGTCGCCGACGATCGCCGGCCTCATCTTCGCCATCCCGATTTCCTGGGCGAGCGGCCAGCTCGCGATCGGACTGGCGCTTCGCAAGATCGGGCTGCTGACGACGCCCGAGGAGCGGACGGTTCCGCCGATCGCGGTCCGCGCCAACGCGCTCGCGCAGGAACTCGCCGCCGAGCACGACGATCACATCGACTGCGTCCGCATCATCCACGCCGACGCCGCGTTCCGCGCCGCGCACGAAGCGTTCCTGCCGGAATACCAGCGCCGCGCGAAGGGAGACATCACGCCCGAGCGGGCGCTGGCCGAGGCGAAGCTCAACGAGGCCGAGACGGTCGACGACGCCGTCGCCTGGCTGAAGCCGAAGGAACGCATGGTCGCCCTGCACGACCGCGCGCTGATCGCGCTGATCGCGCGGCTGCCCGACACCGCGCCGGCGCTCGCCGCCACGCCGGCCGAGGACGCCGCCGCCTGATTTCGCGGGCCGCGGCCTTGCGCGCCGTGCCCGCGGCGAGCGCGAAATATGGACGCCGATGCGCGAGCTCGGCGAACGCCAGACATCCTTCGCCAGGCGCGCGAGGCCGCCGAACAGCGCGGCTCACAGGCCCTTCGCATTGCCCTTCAGGATCTTGTAGCGCTGGCCGTCGCCGTCGTCGTCGGTGAAGGTCGCCGCGTCGCCGAACACCTCGACCTGGTAGCAGGTCTCGTCGTCCTCGCTCCCGGAATAGACGATGCAGACCTTCTGTCCGCGCAACGCCCATTTGCCGGCGGTCACGGTCTCGTCGTCGAGCTGCTTCAGCGTGCCGTCGGGCCGGTAATATTCGAACAGCGCATCCCCGTCGGAATTTTTCCCCGCGACCGTGTTGCCGACCAGGGCGGCCCACGCGTCCATGCCCTTCAGTTTGCCCGCAGCCGCAACAGCAGCCGGCGGCGCCTGCGCGACCGCGGGCGCGGGCGGCCTGGCCGTCGGCGCCGTCGCGGGCGCGCCTTCGGTGAAGAAGGCGACATCGAGCTTCTGGAGCGCCGCCAGCGGATTGGGCGCGCCGACGAGGTCCGTCACCTTCACCGGGCCGCTCTTGCCCTTGATGGCGACCGTCAGGCTCTTCGGATTGTCGAGAAACTTGCCGATGGCGGCGGCGGCGGCCGCGCCGACCGGATCGCCGCCGGCGAGCGCCGGCGCGAGCATGCCCGCAGCCGCCTTCCATTCCGCGACGACCTGCGCCGCCGTCTTGTTCTGATCCTTCGCCGCATGGGCGACGATCTTGTCGAACACGCCGCCGTTGACGATCCGCAATTCCAGCGCGTCGATGGAACTCGCCGCCAGCGCGGCGGCGCGCGCGTCGGTTGCGCCGACAAGCAGCGTGCGATCGACGCCCGCGATCTTCCCGCGCAGGCGCAGCGACGCGAGGCCGGGCAAGTCCACGGAGAAGTCGTCGAGATTGTAGACGCGCTGCGCGGGGGCGTAGACGCCGGCGAAACGCCAGTTGGTCTCGACGCGCTCGTAGCCCTCCGCCGCCAGCGTCGCGCCGGCCTTCGACGCTTTCGGCAATTGCACGGTCAGTCCGTTCATCGAGACCGTCGTGCGCGCCGGCGTGTCGCCCTCGTAGGTCTGTTCGGCGTTGAGGGACGCGAGATTCAGCCGCACGAGATTGCCGCCGGGCGCGTCGGCCGGCGTATCCTTGTCCGGCGCCGTGATCTCGACGCCGTCGGACGTCAGGCGCGACGCCTTGAGCAGGCCTTCCAGCGAGCCGCCGCTCTTGAGCGCCGCGAGCATTTGCCCGGCGTCGAGCTTGTCGATCGTGATCGCGCCGCCTTTCAGCGTGACCCGGCCGCCCGTCTTGTCCTTTCCGTCGCCGCCGAAGGAGGCGAGGCTCACACGTCCCGCCATGCCCTTGCTGACGTCGCTGATCCTGAGATCGCGCAGGGTGATCGCGCCGTCGCCGTCACTCGGGGCGGCTATCGCCTCGGGAATGACGATCTGCTTGGCTTCGAGCTTGCCCAAGATCGCGGCGGCCTCGTCGCGCGAGGCGGATGTCAGAAGCTTCGTCGCCTCGTCGGCCGTGATGTTCGCGCCGATGAAATCCACATGCCGGATCGTGAATTTCGATTTTTCGGTCGTGGCGGTCAGGTTGTCGAGCGCGATATTGGTCTGCGCGCTCGCGACCGTCGCGCACGCAAGGCAGACCACGAACGAGAGCGCGGCCGTCAGCACGCGATGTCTATGCAGTTGCGACGACATGGAAAATCCTTTCGGCCGGCAAGGACCGCCCACTATGGCAGGACTTCGCGCCGTCGCAACGCGCGCACGCTTTTGTGATCGGCCGCTCTACGCCTTCCACCGTCGCAGCAGCAGCGCGTTGGTGACGACGCTGACGCTGGAGGCGGCCATGGCGGCGCCGGCCGCGACCGGCGACAGCATGCCGGCGGCGGCGGCCGGGATCATGATCACGTTGTAGGCGAAGGCGAGAAACAGGTTCTGCCTGATCTTGCGCGCCGTGGCGCTGGACAGGTCGATCAGCGCGACGACCTTGGCGAGATCGTCGCCGGGCAAGGCGACGCTCGCCGCTTCCAGCGCCGTCTCGCTGCCCGCGCCCATGGCGATCCCGACGTCGGCCTCGGCGAGCGGCGGCGCATCGTTGACGCCGTCGCCGACCATGGCGACCACGCGGCCCTTCTCGCGCAGCCGGCGTATCTCTGCCGCCTTGCCTTCCGGCGGCACGCCCGCGACGACGCCGACATTGCCGAGCTTCGCCGCGAAGGCGCGCGCGACGGCGTCGCTGTCGCCGGTCAGCATGACGGGTTCGACGCCGAGCGCGCGCAGGCGATCGAGCGTCGCCGCCGCGTCGCCGCGCAATTCGTCCGATGTCGCGATCAAACCGACGAGGCGCGGCGCGGCGTCGCCGGAAACGGCGACGAAGAAGGCCGTGCCGCCCTTGGTCTCGATCGCCTGCGCCTGCGCGGCGAGCGGCGCGACGTCGATTGCGAGGTCGTGCATCAGCGCGCGATTGCCGACATGAACGAGGCGCTCGCCGAGCCGCGCTTCGAGACCGCGCCCGGGTTTCGCTTCGAATGCGTCGAGCGCGAAGAGATCGACGCCGTCCTGCTTCGCGCGCGCGACGATGGCGCGGCCGAGCGCATGTTCCGACCCCTGCTCGGCGGAAGCGGCGAGCCGCAGCAGCGCGACGCCGTCGCCGTCGAGCGCGACGATCGCGCCGACACCCGGACGGCCGATCGTGAGCGTGCCGGTCTTGTCGAAGACGACGGTCCGGATCTTGCGCGCGAGATCGAGCGCGCTGGCGTCCTTGACGAGAATGCCGGAGCGCGCCCCCGCGCCCATTCCGACGGCCACCGCGGCCGGCGTCGCAAGGCCGAGCGCACAGGGGCAGGAGACGACGAGCAGGCTGATGGCGTTGACGAGCGCCGTCTCGACGTCGCCGCCGACCAGTTTCCAGCCGATGAATGTCGCGACCGCGAGCACGACGACCGCCGGCACGAAGACCGACGCGACCCTGTCGACCGTGTGCTGGATCGGCGCCTTGGAGGATTGCGCGCGCTCGACGAGACGAATGATGCGCGACAGGCGCGACGCAGAGCCGACCGTCGTCGCGCGAATCTCGAGGCGTCCCGCCCCGTTGACGCTGCCGCCCGCGACCTGCTCGCCCGGTCCGCGCGCGACAAGACGCGACTCGCCGGTCAACATGGATTCGTCGATCTCGCTGCGGCCGGAAACGATCACGCCGTCGGCGGGAATGCGTTCGCCGGGCCTGACGGCGAGCATGTCGCCGGCCTTCACCGCGTCGACCGGCGATTCCATCTCGGCGCCGTCCCGCAGAATGCGCGCCACGGGCGGCCGGAGCGCGGCGAGCGCGGCCACGGCGCCGCCGGTCGCGCGGCGGGCGCGCGCCTCGAGCCACTTGCCGAACAGCACGAAGGCGATGACCAGGGCTGCCGCCTCGAAGGTGAGATGATGCGCGTGCCCCCGCGACATGTTCCAGAGCGCGAGGCCGAAGGCCGCGATCGAGCCGAGCGAGACCAGGACGTCCATGTTGGCGGCGCCGGCGCGCAGCGCCCTGTAGGCGCCGAGATGGAAACGCGCGCCGGCAACGGCGAAGACGGGCGTCGCGAGCGCGAGTTGCAGCCACGGCGCCAGCAGCGGCACGCCGGTCGCGATTTCGTAGATCATGTTGGCGAGGAAGGGCGCCGAAAGAACCATCGCGCCGATCAGCGTCCAGGTTTCGCGCCGGTCGCCCGAACGCTCGGCGGCCTTGCCCTCGGCGGCCCGGGGCGTGGCCTCGAAGCCGGCGTTCTCGATCGCCGCGACCAGATCGGCCGCGCCCGCGAGCCCGGAGGCGACGATCACGTCCGCCGTCTCGGCCGGCAGGCTGACGCGCGCCGACACCACGCCGGGCGCGGCGTTCAGCGCCTTTTCCACGCGCGCGACGCAGGCGGCGCAGGTCATGCCGGTCACGTCGAGCAGGATTTCCTCGCGCGGCGTCTCGTAGCCGGCGGCCTCCACCGCCGCGACCAGGTCGACCGGCCTGACCTCGGGCGCGGCTTCGACGCGCGCCGTCATGGCGCTGAGATTGACGGCGGCGCTCCTCACGCCGGGCACCGCCGACAGCGCCTTTTCAACGCGCAGCGAGCAGGACGCGCAGGTCATCCCGTCCACCGGGAAGACATATTCGGCGGTCGGCGAAGCTTGTTTCGGCCGATCGAGCATCGGGGCCTCCATCGCGGCTGGCCTGCCTGGTTCAGGCGGTCTGCCCAGCGTCTTGGACCTTCCCACCATGGCAAGGTCAAGAGGCGAATGTGCGGCGGGGCGCCGGCGCGCGCTTGTCCGCGCCCACCGCCAGGTCGTCGAGGATCGGACAGTCCGGCCGGTCGTCGCCGTGGCAGGCGCAGGCGAGCCTCTCCAGCGTGCGCTGCATGGACTGAAGAGCCGCGACCTTTTCTTCCAGCGCGGCAATGTGCTGCTCGGCCAGGCGCTTGACGTCGGCGCTGGAGCGCGCGCCGTCCCGCCAGAGCTCGAGCAGCCGGCCGATATCCTCGACCGGAAAGCCGAGATCGCGGGCGCGGCGCACGAAACGCAGCGTCTGGATGTCCCGCTCGTCGTAGAAGCGGTATCCGGCCGCGCTGCGCCGGGGCGCGGAGATCAGGCCGATGCTCTCGTAGTAACGGATCATTTTGGCGGAGACGCCGGACACGCGGGCCGCCTCGCCGATCGAAACATTCATCCAATCCTCCCGAGCGCGCCGCCAGCCGCGTCTTGAGCCGAACGACCGGAAAGGGCTAGTATCCAAGAAAACAAGCCAGAGGAACAACGAGGGCCCGCGATTGGCGCGAGCGATTGCGCGAACTTACCGCTGCGGCGCGCGATGCAGCGTCTGGCCGGACGTCGATGTCGAGAAGGCGCTGGCGTTTCACGCGGAACAATGTCGCGACATGGCGCCGGGCCTGGTCCTCGTGTTCGCGGCCGCCGCCTCGAATCCGCAGGCGATCGCCGACGCGCTGGTCCGCAATTTCCCCGACGCGCCGCACATCGCCTGTTCGACCGCGGGCGAGATCGGCCCCGACGGCTACGCCGAAGGCTCGATCGTCTGCATCGCGCTGCCGGCGGACGGCTTCAACGTCGCCACGCTGGCGATCGAAAACCTTTCGAGCGTGGAATTCGCCGACATAGCGCAGCGCGTCGAGCGCTTCCGGCGCGACCGCCAGGCCGATCCGCCGGCGGGCTTCGAGCAGAGCGGCGCCTTCGCGCTGACGTTCATCGACGGCCTGTCGCGGCGCGAGGAAGTATTCGTCTCGGCCATCCATCGCGCGCTCGACGGCATGCCGGTTCTCGGCGGCTCCACCGGCGACGATCTCAACTTCCAGCGCACCTGGTGCGTGTCGGGCGGCCGCGTGCTGGCGGACGCCGGCGTGCTCGCGCTTGTGCGCACCAAGCATCGGTTCAGCGCCTTCCGGCACGACAATTTCGAACCGACCGACATACGCCTCGTCGTGACCGCCTGCGACCAGGAGCAGCGACGCGTAATCGAACTCAACGCCGCGCCGGCGGCGCGCGAATATGCCGATTGCATCGGCGCGGACGCGGCCGCGCTGGATTCGATGAGCTTCGCCTCGCATCCGGTCGTGGTGAAGGTCGGCGGCGAATATTACTGCCGCTCGATCGGACATGCGAACGAAGACGGCTCGCTCACCTTCTTCTGCGCGGTGGAGACGGGCGTGGCGCTGACCATGTCGCGCTCGCTGCATCTCGTCGACAGCGCGCGCGACGCATTCGAGGCGGTGGCCGAGAGCCTCGGCGAAACGGACTTCGTGCTGGGCTTCGATTGCGCGCTGCGCCGCATCGACGCCGAGAACCGGCAGATGAAGCACGAATTGTCGGACGTCTACCGCGACTACGGCGTGGTCGGCTTCAACACGTTCGGCGAACAATACGGCGCCATGCATCTCAACCAGACCTTCACCGGTCTCGCCATCGGCGGACGCACATGCTGAGGGACGCCGACGAGACGCGGCTGATCGCCGCCGACATCATGGGCCGCACCGTGCGCGCGCCGCCGCACGAGATCGTGCAGCGCCTGACCAAGATCAACGCCGCGCTGGTCGAACGCCTGGAAAACCGCATCGACCAGCAGGCCAGCGCCTATTCGCTGTTCCAGACCGCGATCGGCCTCGAAGCGCAGGTGCGCGAGCGGACGGCGGAACTGAAGCGGGCGCTGCTCGACCTCGAACGCTCCAACGTCGCGCTGGTCTCGGCGAAGGAGACGGCGGAAAAGGCCAATTCCTCGAAGACGCGCTTTCTCGCCGCCGCCGGCCACGACCTCCTGCAGCCGCTCTACGCGGCGCAACTCTCCATGTCGACGCTGGTCGAGCTGCAGGGCGATCCCGCCGCCGCGAAATTGTGCCGGCAGGTCGATCGCGCGCTCGTGACGATCGAGGCCTATCTGCGCTCGATCCTCGACATTTCGAAACTCGACGCGGGCGTGGTGACGCCGGAATTCCAGTCCGTGCGCCTGTCCGACATGTTCCAGTCGCTCGATTCCGACTTCCGGCCGATCGTCGAACGCAAGAACCTGAAATTGCGTTTCCGGCCGACCGATGCGGCCGTCGTCAGCGATCCCATCCTGCTGCGACGCATCCTGCAGAACCTCGTCTCGAACGCCACGCGCTACACCAGCGAGGGCGGCGTGTTCATCGGCGCGCGGCGGCGCGGCGACAGCGTGCGCATCGAGGTTTCGGACACCGGCATCGGCGTCGCGCCACAGGAGATCGACCGCATCTTCGAGGAGTTCCACCGCGCGCATGCGGCCGAGGCGCCTCAGAGCGGCGAAGGGTTGGGGCTCGGACTGTCGATCGTCCAACGCATGTCGCAGGCGCTCGACCATCGCGTCGAGGTGCGCTCCAATCCCGGTCGCGGATCGCGTTTCACCGTCGTCGCCCCGCTCGCGGAGCCCGACATCCCGAGCCCGGCCGATTTCGTCTTCGTCGAGACATGGGCGCGCGCCAACGACCTCACGGGCCGCCGCATCCTGCTGATCGAGAACGACCCGGACGTGATGGAGGCGACGCGCTGGCTGCTCGCGCAATGGGGCGCCGAGGTCGTCGTCGCGCCCGATCTCGACACGGTGCGCGCGCGCCTGGCGGACGGGCCGGCGCCCGACGCCATCGTCGCGGACTATCACCTCGACCGCGACGAGAGCGGGCTGCAGGCGATTACGCTCGCCCGCCGCATCACGCAGAAGGAAATCCCGAGCGTGATCGTCACGGCCGACCAGGGTTCGGACGCGATCGAATTTTCGCGCGCGGCGGGATGCGAATTCATGCGCAAGCCGGTGAAGCCCGCGCAATTGCGCGCGGTGCTCACGCATCTGCTCTAACGACAAAGCCCGCGCACGGCCTCCGCGAATGCGACGACCTCGGCGCGGCGGGCCGTGTCGCCCTCCGCGACATGGGGCGCCTGCGGAAAGGCGCCGAGCGTGACGACGAACAGTCGTTCCTTTCGGAAAATGTCGATGCGCTGGCCGGCGAAACCGAGCGCCGACATGCAGCCCTCGCGAAGCCACCAGCTGTAGCCGTAATGGGTCACGCCCGCCTGCGGCTCGGGCACGGCGAAGGCAGGGGTCGCCGTCGCATCGACCCAGCCTTGCGGCAGGACGCGCTGCCCGCCGATGACGCCGTCGTCGAGAACGAATTGCGCGAATCGCCCGAAATCGCGCAGCGCCATGCCGGCGCGGCTGCCGCCGATCTCCTGCCCGTTCTCCGATTCCAGCGTGTAGAAGCCCTCGTATTCCATGCCCGCCGGACGCCAGACTTTCGCGCTCATGAAATCCGCGAGCGGCATGCCGACCGCACGCGTGAGCGCCGCGCCGAGCAGGAACGTATCGCCGGAATTATAGAGAAACGTCGTTCCCGGCGCATGGGCGCGCGGCAGGCTCGCCATCAGTTTCAGCACGCCGCCGGGGACGCGATTCGCCATCGACCTGGAATAGAGATTCACGTCGGATCGGCGGTCCGCATAATCCTCGTTCCAGCGCACGCCCGAGGACATGGTCAGCAGATGGCGCAGCGAGACGCCCTCGTAGGCCGAGCCGCGCAGTTCCGGCAGGTAATCCGCGACGTCGGCGTCGATGGAGCCGATCGCGCCGTCGAGCACGGCGGCGCCGACCAGCATGGCGGTCATGGACTTGATGGTCGACATGGTCGACCAGCGGTCGCCCGGCCGAAGGCCGAGGCCGTAGCGTTCGAGCACGATGGCGCCGTCCTTCACCGCCAGCAGGCCGGCGATGAAGTTGCGATCCATGAAGGCGGATATGTCCTGCTCCGCGCCGTCGGCGACATAGACCGGCGCTATCTCCTCGGCGCGCGGAAATGGCTTCGCCGCGCCGCGCCGGATGACACGATGCGCAAACAGCTTGTCGACGATGCGATAGCCGTAGGGCTGGATGGTCGGCGGCCACAGCAGGAATTCTTCGGCGCGCGGCAGGTGCGCACTGGCTGCGGCCTGTCGCGTCATAGGCCGCCGGACCGTTTCGCGCCGAGGATCGACTCGAAATCGAGCCCCGTCGTCTCGATCACGGCCTGCGTGCGCGAGGCGACGTTGAGCTTGCGCAGGATTTCCGAGACATGCGCCTTCACCGTCGTCTCGCCGACGTCGAGTTCGTAGGCGATCTGCTTGTTGAGCAGGCCTTGCCGGATCATGCCGAGCACGCGCAATTGCTGTGGCGTCAGCGTGGCGAGCCGCTCGGCGAAATCCCGGCTTTTCAACTTGCCCGTCCTGTCGGCCGCGGACGGCGGCGAAAAGGACGGCGGCAGGAAGACCTCGCCGTTCATCACGCGGCGTATGGCGTCCGTGAGTTCGCCCTTCTTCGCGGATTTCGGCACGAAGCCGCTGACGCCGCAATTCATCGCTTCGGCGACGATGCGCGGGTCCTCCATGCCGGAGACCACGACGACCGGCAGGCCGGGATAACGGGCGCGCACGCTGAGCACGCCCTCGAAGCCGCGTACGGACGGCATGGACAGATCGATCAGCGCGAGGTCGAAGCCCGGCCTGCGCTCGATATGCGACATCGCCTCCTCGATCGAGGCGGCCTCCACCACTTCCGCATTGGGATAGGCGGTGCGCACGGCGCTCTCGAGCGCCTCGCGGAAGAGAGGATGATCGTCGACGACCAGGAAACGGTCCATGTCCGCCTCTTGTCATCCCGGCCGAAGCATCGCAGGCAAGTTCACGCAGCCAGCGTAAACCTGGCCGCGAAGCGAAAAGCCGGGATCCATCGCTCGGAATCCAAATCCCGGATCGGCCCGCAGGGCCGTCCGGGATGACAGACGGGCTCGATGCTCCGTCGGGCCCTACGCCGCCGCCACCGCGCGCTTGGCCATCACGCCGATGAGATGCGCGCGATATTCGGCCGAGCCGTGGATGTCGCCGTTGAGCCCGCTCGCCGCGACCTTGAGACCCTCAAGCGCGCTGCCTGAGAAATTGCCGGCGAGCCTGGCTTCGGCGTCGGTCCAGCGGAACACTCCGTTCGAGCCCGCGCCGGTGACGGCGACGCGCACGTCGCCGCCGCGCTTGGCGACCGCGACGCCAACCAGCGCGTAGAGCGAGGCCGGGTTGCGGAACTTGGCGTAGGCGAACTTGTCGGCATGCGGGAACTCGATCGCCGTGATCAGCTCGTTGTCTTTCAGCGCCGTCGTGAACAGGCCCTGGAAGTAATCGTCGGCCGAAATCCGGCGACGGTCGGTGACGATGGTCGCGCCGAGCGCGAGGCAGGCCGCCGGATAATCGGCGACGGGATCGTTGTTGGCGACCGAACCGCCAATCGTGCCGCGATGGCGCACCTGCGGATCGCCGATGCCGCCGGCGAGCGCCGCAAGGCCGGGGATGGCCTTCCTGACGACGTCGGAGCCCGCGACTTCCGCATGACGGCTCATCGCCTTGATGGTCAGGACCGAGCCGTTGTCGGAAATGCCCTTGAGCTCGCCGACCTTGTTGAGGTCGACGAGATGGCCGGGCATGGCGAGCCGCTGCTTCATCGTGGGGATGAGCGTGTGGCCGCCGGCGAGAAACTTACCCTCGCCGACCGAATTCACGGCGTCGGCCACGCTGGTCGCGGCATGATGGGTGAAAGCGTACATGGGCGTTCCTCCTATTCCGCGGCCTGCTTGTGGGACGAGGACTGCGCGGCCCTCCACACTTTTTCCGGCGTCGCGGGCATGGTGATGTTCTCGTGTCCGAGCGCGTTGGTGATGGCGTTGATCACGGCCGGCGGCGAGGCGATCGCGCCGGCTTCGCCGCAACCCTTGATGCCGAGCGGGTTCGAGGGACAAGGCGTGATCGTCATGCCGACATTGTAGGACGGCAGGTCCTGCGCGCGCGGCATGGTGTAATCCATGTAGCTCGCGGTGATGAGCTGCCCGTCGGCGTCGTAGACCGCGCCTTCCAGCAGCGCCTGGCCGACGCCCTGCGCAATGCCGCCGTGAACCTGGCCCTCGACGATCAGCGGATTGATGACGTTGCCGAAGTCGTCGACCGCCGTCCACCGTTCGATCGTCACGACGCCCGTCGCCGGATCGATCTCGAGCTCGCAGATGTGCACGCCCGCCGGGAAGGTGAAGTTGGTCGGGTCCCAGAAGGCGCTTTCCTTCAGGCCCGGCTCCAGTTCCTGCCCGTTGAACTTGTGGGCGATGTAAGCCTGCAACGCGATCGAGCCGAAGTCGGCCGCCTTGTCGGTGCCCTTGACGGTGAACTTGCCGTCCTTGAACTCGATGTCGCCTTCCGACGCTTCGAGCACATGGGACGCCACTTTCTTCGCCTTGGCCTCGATCTTGTCGAGCGCCTTGGAAATGGCCGCCATGCCGACCGCGCCGGAGCGCGACCCGTAGGTGCCCATGCCCATCTGCACCTTGTCGGTGTCGCCGTGCACGATCGACACGTTGTCGATCGGAATGCCGAGCCGAGAGGAGACGAGCTGCGCGAAGGTCGTCTCGTGGCCCTGGCCGTGCGAGTGCGAGCCGGTCAGGATCTCGACCGTGCCGATCGGATTGACGCGCACTTCCGCGGATTCCCACAGGCCGACGCCGGCGCCGAGCGAACCCACCGCCGCCGACGGCGCGATGCCGCAGGCCTCGATATAGGCGGAATAGCCGAGACCGCGCAGCTTGCCCTTCGACGCGCTCGCCGCTTTTCGCGCAGCGAAGCCGGCGACGTCGTGCATCTGCTGGGCCTTGGTGAGCGAGGCGTCGTAGTCGCCGACGTCATAGGCCATGATGACCGGCGTCTGATGCGGGAATTGCGTCACGAAATTCGCGCGACGGAATTCGGCCGGGTCCTTGCCGAGTTCGCGAGCGGCGACTTCGATCAGGCGCTCGACGACGAAGGTCGCTTCCGGACGGCCGGCGCCGCGATAGGCGTCGACCGGCGCGGTATTGGTGTAGACCGCCTCGACCTCCGCGTAGATCGCCGGGATGTTGTACTGGCCGGACAGCAGCGGCGCGTAGAGGTAGGTCGGCACCGAGGACGCGAAGGTCGAGAGATAGGCGCCCATGTTCGCCTTGGTCGAGACGCGCAGCGCGGTGATCTTGCCGTTTTCGTCCGTCGCCAGTTCGGCGTGCGTGACGTGGTCGCGGCCATGCGCGTCCGAGAGGAAGGATTCGGTGCGGTCGGCTGTCCACTTCACCGGGCGGTTGACCTTGCGCGCCGCCCAGACGCACACGGTCTCTTCCGCGTAGATGAAGATCTTCGAGCCGAAGCCGCCGCCGACGTCCGGCGCGATCACGCGGAACTTGTGTTCCGGCGCGAGGCCGATGAACGCCGAGAGCACGAGACGCGCGACATGCGGGTTCTGGCTCGTCGTGTAGAGCGTGAGCCCGTCCGTGCCCTGGTCGTATTCGCCGACGGCCGCGCGCGGCTCCATCGCGTTCGGGATCAGCCGGTTGTTGACGATGTCGAGCCTGGTGACGTGCTTGGCCTTGGCGAAGGCGGCGTCCGTGCCCGCCTTGTCGCCGAGCTCCCAGTCGTAGAACTGGTTGTTCGGCGCCTCGTCGTGCACCGCGACCGCGCCGGCCTTGCGGGCCGCCGCCATGTCGGCGACCGCCGGCAGGACGTCGTAGTCGACGTTGATGAGTTCGGCCGCGTCGCGCGCCTGCGCGAGCGTGTCGGCGATGACGACGGCGACGTGATCGCCGACGTAGCGGACCTTGCCCTGCGCCAGTGCGGGATGCGGGCCGGCGCGCATCGGCGAGCCGTCCTTGTTGAAGATCGCCCAGCCGCAGATCAGGCCGCCGACCTTGTCGGCCGCGATGTCGTCGCCGGTGAAGATCGCGACGACGCCCGGCGCGGCGTTGGCGGCGGAGAGATCAATCGACTTGATCTTCGCGTGCGCATGCGGCGAACGCAGGAAATAAGCGTGCGCCTGGCCCGGACGGTTGATGTCGTCGACGTAGCGGCCCTGCCCGGTGATGAAACGGAAATCTTCCTTGCGGCGCACGGGGGCGCCGATGCCTTGATCGGTCATGATGCATCCTCCCCTCTTGCGTTATTCCGCGGCTGCCTTCTGGCCGCCCATCGCGGCGGCGCCGTCGCCGATCGCCTTCACGATGTTGTGATAGCCGGTGCAGCGGCAGATATTGCCTTCGAGCTCGTGGCGGATCGTCGCTTCGTCGAGGCCCGCGCCCTTGCGGTTCACGATGTCGACGGCGGACATGATCATGCCCGGCGTGCAGAAGCCGCATTGCAGGCCGTGGTTTTCGCGGAAGGCTTCCTGCATCGGATGCAGCTTGCCGCCCTGCGCGAGGCCTTCGATGGTCGTGACGCTCGAGCCGTCGACGGTAACGGCGAGCGTCGTGCAGGACTTCACGGCCTGTCCGTCGACATGGACGACGCAGGCGCCGCACTGGCTGGTGTCGCAGCCGACATGCGTGCCGGTCAGGCGCAGATTGTCGCGGATGAAATGCACGAGCAGCGTGCGCGGATCGACGTCGGCCGACACGGCCTTGCCGTTCACCGTCATACTCACTTTGGTCATGTGCGTTACCTCCAGAGCCCCAGAAACCAGGCGATCAGGCGCTGCAGCAGCCCCTGCGCCTCTTGTTGTTGCGCTTGCGCGGGTTGTTGCGTCTCGGCGGCTTCCGCGGCGGCCGCAGCGGGCTCGACGCCCTGCTGCCTGGCGACGGCGGAAGCGAAATCGGTAAAGAACTGGTCGGCCATCTTCTTGGCCACGCCGTCGATGAGACGCGCGCCGAGCTGGGCGAGCTTGCCGCCGACCTGCGCCTCGACATCGTAGGCGAGCTTCGTGCCGGTCGGAATGTCGGAAAGTTTCACGGTCGCGCCGCCCTTGGCGAAGCCCGCGACGCCGCCCTCGCCCTCGCCGGAAATGCGATAGCCGTTGGGCGGATCGAGATCGAGCAGATCGACCTTGCCCTTGAACGTGGCCGCGACCGGACCGACCTTCACTTTCGCGACGGCCTGCAACGTATTGTCCCCGACCTTTTCGAGAGACTGGCAGCCGGGAATGCACGCTTTCAAAATTTCGGGGTCGTTCAGCGCTTCCCACACGACCTGCCGGGTCGCGGGAAGGTCGACTTCCCCCGTCATCGTCATCGCCATCAGGCGTTCCTCCTGCGGGGCCGGTCAGACGCGGCGATTGTCGTCGCCATCGCCCTTGCTGCCCTCTTCGTGACGCCATTCAAACGCCGGCGCGCATCAACTGGTATTGTACTTGAGTGCACTATCAGGCCTCGGTCAAGGCAAGCGCTCAGGGAATCCGATCGAGGTCGGCGAGCCAGGCGTCGGCGCTGGAATCGGACGGCGCGCGCCAGTCTCCACGCGGCGACAGCGAGCCGCCGGAGGACACTTTCGGCCCGTTCGGCAAGGCGGAGCGCTTGAACTGGCTCGTCTCGAAAAAGCGCTTCAGGAACACGCCGAGCCATTTCTTGATCGTGGGCAGGTCGTAAGCCAATTTCTTGTCCGGCGAGATATTGGGCGGCCAGGCGCCCGTCCGCGCATCATGCCAGGCGCGCCAGGACAGGAAGGCGACCTTGCGCGGGCCAAATCCGTAGCGCGTGATCCAGTAGAGATTGAAATCCTGCAGCGCATAGGGGCCGACGAATTCCTCCGTCAGCTGCGCCGGCACGTCGCCGGCGTGGCCCGGCACGAGTTCGGGCGAAATCTCGGTGGCGAGGATTGTCTCCAGCACCGGCGCCGCCTCGCTTCCGAAGCGCTTGTCGGCGGCGCACCAGCGGATCAGATGCTGGATCAGCGTCTTCGGCACGGAGGCGTTGACGTTGTAATGCGCCATCTGGTCGCCGACGCCGTAGGTGCACCAGCCGAGCGCGAGTTCCGACAGATCGCCGGTCCCGAGCACGATCGCGCCTTGCTGGTTGGCGAGCCGGAACAGCAGCGAGGTGCGCGCGCCCGCCTGCACGTTCTCGTAGGTTGCGTCGTAGACCTTCTCGCCGCGCGCCGCGGGGTGGCCGAGATCGATCAGCATCTGCCGGCAGGCCGGCGTCATGTCGATTTCCTGAGCCGATACTCCGAGCGCCTTCATCAGCGCCCAGGCCGCGCCCTTGGTCTTGGACGAGGTGGCGAATGCCGGCAGCGTATAGGCCAGAATGTTTTCACGCGGCAGTTTGAGTTGATCGAAAGCCGTGCAGGCGACCAAGAGCGCCTGCGTCGAATCGAGGCCGCCGGAAACGCCGATGACGATCTTCTTGGTCTTTGCGCCTTCGAGCCGCTGGCGCAGGCCGTGCGCCTGGATGTTGAAGGCCTCGTAGCAGAGTTCCGCCAGCCGAGAATCGTCGTCCGGCACATAAGGAAAGCGATCGCTCTTGCGCGAGAAGCCGATGTCGCGATCGAGCGGCGGCTCGAGATCGAAACCGACCGTGCGGAAGGGGGCGCCGCCCTCGAGATCGGCACAATCGCCGAACGTGCCCTGCCGCATCCGCTCGGCGTTCATGCGCTCGAGATCGACGTCGGCGGCGACAAGCTGCGGCTGCTCGGCGAAGCGCGGCGCCTCGACCAGCTTCTCGCCGTTCTCGTAGATCGTCGCCTGCCCGTCCCAGGCGAGATCGGTCGTGGATTCGCCGGGGCCGGCAGCCGAATAGAGATAGGCCATCAGGCAGCGCGCCGAATGCGCCTTGCACAGGAGATCGCGGAAGTCGGCCTTGCCGACGATGGCGTTCGAGGCCGAGAGATTGGCGACGATGGTCGCGCCCGCCAGCGCGGCGCGCGTCGAGGGCGGAACCGGAACCCAGACGTCCTCGCAGATTTCCACGCCCAGCGTGAAATCCGGCAGGTCTCGCGCGCGAAAGAGCAAATCCGTGCCGAACGGCGCCAAGCGGCCGGCGACCTCGATCTCCTCGCCCGCGACGAAGCCGCCGGAGGCGAAATGCCGGCGCTCGTAGAATTCGCGGTAATTGGGCAGATAGGTTTTTGGAACCACGCCGAGCAGGCGCCCGCGATGGATGACGAGCGCGCAATTATACAGCCGCCCGCGCCAGCGCAGCGGGGCGCCGGCCAAGACGAGCGGCATCAGGTCCTTGGTGCCGGCGATGAGCTGTCCTGCGGCCTCCTCCACCGCCTCGAGCAGTCGCGACTGGTGCAGCAGGTCGTCGATGGCATAGGCGGAGAGGCCGAGTTCCGGGAGCGTCAGCAGCGCCGCCGATTTTTCGTGCGCGGCCCGCGCCATCTCCAGCGCGCGGGCGGCGTTGAAGGCGGGATCGGCGACACGAACCGCCGGGGCGCCGACGCAGACGCGGACGAAGCCATGCGCATAGATCGAATAGAATGAGCCGGTCTGGGCGTTCATGGCGCGCACAATAGCGGGTTTTCCTGTTGCGAACAGGGACGCAGGGAATATGGCTAATGCGGGCGTTTGGCAGTCGGCGCTGGGCAGTTGGTCAACCGCCGAACGCCGATTGCCGACTGCCGACTGCCTTAACGAGCCGAAAGGCTCGTATAAGGAGCCATGAACCTCGCCACGCTGCTTGCCGCCCGGGGCCTCGACCCCGCCGGCGTCATCGCCCACCGAAACACGCTCGACCCGCGCGACGCGAGCGTCGACGCGCCGTCGCTCGAAGCCCTGGCCAAGACGGGCCACGACCTCGTCTACGAACGCATGCAGAACGGCCGCGCGTTCGGCGCGGAGGCGCGCGTCCTCTCGTTTCGCGGCGAAGGGGGCGGACGGGGGCGGCTCGCGGGCTTTCGCCGCCTCGTCGCGCGCCGGCCGGGAATCGCGCCCGGCGACGTCGTCTACGATTACGACGTTGCGCATCTGCTGCACGATTTCATTTCGCGCGCCAAGCGCCCGATCTTCTACGACGCCTTCGACCTCGAGGGCGTGGACGATCTTGTCGGCCGGCTCGTCGTGCAATGGCCGACGCCCTACATGCGCAAACGGCTCGCCGCGGCCGACCCGCGGCTCGTCGTCCTGTCCGGCGACTGAATCTCAGGGCGCGCCGGGCGGGCGCTGCGAGGCCTGCAGGTCGCCGTGCTGATGCAAGGTGCCGCAGCGCGCGGTCACGATCTTGTCCCAGGCCTCGCGCGCGCTGTCGGCGTAATCGAAGACCCGCATGTCTTCGGAGGAGATCACGCCTTCCTCGATCATCCGATCGAAATTGATCACGGCGCGCCAATAGGCTTCATCGAACAGGATAATCGGAAT
>JBDHTL010000048.1:0-23123 GCA_039808645.1 Rhodoblastus sp.
TTCGCGCGAGAGGCGGGCGTGCAGGCGCTCGGCGATCGCCGCCTCCGGCGTCTGGCCGAGGTCGGCCGCGTCGAGCCTGAGCGCCACGATGCGCGGCAGGAACGGTCCGGCCGGCGCCGCGAGCGCGGCCGTGGCGAGAAGGCTCGCGCCTTCCACGACATCCATCAACGCGTGGGTCTTCCCCGAGCCCGGACCCCCGAGAAGCGCGATCGACAGCGGGCCCTGCGCGCCGCGATGGGCGAGGAGTTCCGACAGCCGGGCGAGCGGGGCGGAGCGGCCGAGCGCGTCGGGACCGGCGGCGGCGTCCGAGACGAAGACTGGGCGCGGCGCGTCGCCGGGAAGCGGGGTCGCGGCCGGCAGGGACTGCCGTTGCGGCGCCGTCGCGGCGGCGGGCTGAAGCGACACGGGCGGCGCAGCCGCGCGGGGCCCCGGTTGCGCCGAACCCGCCTGCGCGCTGCGCGGCGGCGGATAGACCGGGCCGTCCGTGAAGGCCGGAGGGATACGTTCTTTCGGTTCGCCGGTCGGATCGCCGCCCACGTCCGTCTCCTTCGCAATCAGTCGAATCTTCGAAATCTCCGCATGAATAGCATATGCGTCGATTTGAAGACCGTTCAGCCGGGCAAGCGAAAACGCTTTCCTCCCGCGCGCACGCCGTCTAAAAGCGGCGTCAATCCCCCTCTCCTCGTTGCGAGACAGACGAGCCCATGGCGCGCCAGTTCATCTATCATATGCAGGGTCTGACCAAGACCTATCCTGCCGGCAAGAAGGTGCTGGACAACATCCACCTGTCCTTCTACCCGGACGCCAAGATCGGCGTGCTCGGCGTCAACGGCTCCGGCAAGTCGACGCTGCTGCGCATCATGGCCGGCATCGACACCGAGTTTCAGGGCGACGGCTGGGTGGCCGAGGGCGCGCGCGTCGGCTACCTGCCGCAGGAGCCGCAACTCGATCCCGATCTCACCGTCCGCCAGAACGTCATGCTCGGCGTCGCCGAAAAGCAGGCGGTCCTCGATCGCTACAACGAGATCGCGGCGAATTATTCGGACGAGACCGCCGACGAGATGACCAACCTGCAAGACGAGATCGAGGCCAAGGGCCTGTGGGATCTCGACAGCCAGGTCGACCAGGCGATGGACGCGCTGAACTGCCCGCCCGACGACGCCGATGTGACCACGCTCTCCGGCGGCGAGCGCCGCCGCGTGGCTCTGTGTCGCCTGCTGCTCGAACAGCCGGAACTGCTGCTGCTCGACGAGCCGACCAACCATCTCGACGCCGAGACGGTGAACTGGCTGGAAGGCCATCTGCGCAATTATCCCGGCGCGATCCTGATCGTCACCCACGACCGCTACTTCCTGGACAATGTGACGGGCTGGATTCTCGAGCTCGACCGCGGCCGCGGCATTCCCTACGAGGGCAATTACACGAGCTGGTTGCAGCAGAAGCAGAAGCGCCTCGCGCAGGAGGCCAGCGAAGACAAGGCCCGCCAGCGCGCGCTCGAAGCCGAAAGCGAGTGGATCGCGGCCTCGCCGAAGGCGCGCCAGGCCAAGAGCAAGGCGCGCATCCAGCGCTACGAGGAGCTCGTCGCCAAGCAGAACGACAAGGCGCCGACGACCGCGCAGATCATCATTCCCGTGGCGGAACGCCTGGGCCAGAACGTCATCGACTTCGACGGCCTGTCCAAGGCCTTCGGCGACAAGCTGCTGATCGAGGACCTGTCGTTCAAGCTGCCGCCCGGCGGCATCGTCGGCGTGATCGGACCGAACGGCGCGGGCAAGACGACTTTGTTCCGCATGATCACCGGCGCGGAGAAGCCGGACGCGGGCTCGATCTCGATCGGCGAGAGCGTGCAACTCGGCTACGTCGACCAGTCGCGCGACGCGCTGGCCGACAACAAGACCGTGTGGGAGGAAATCTCCGGCGGCAACGACGTGATCTATCTCGGCAAGCGCGAGATCAACAGCCGCGGCTATTGCTCGGCCTTCAACTTCAAGGGCGCCGACCAGCAGAAGAAGGTCGGCCAGCTCTCCGGCGGCGAACGCAACCGCGTGCATCTCGCCAAGATGCTGAAGAGCGGCGCCAACGTCCTGCTGCTGGACGAACCGACCAACGACCTCGACGTCGAAACTCTTCGCGCGCTGGAAGAAGCATTGACCGATTTTGCGGGCTGCGCGGTCATCATCAGCCACGATCGCTTCTTCCTCGACCGCATCGCCACGCACATGCTCGCCTTCGAGGGCGACAGCCATGTCGAATGGTTCGAGGGGAATTTCGCGGATTACGAGGAAGACAAGAAGAGAAGGCTCGGCATCGACAGCGTCATTCCGCACCGGCTGAAGTACAAGAAGTTCTCGCGGTGAGGGGCGCGCGTCAGGGCGCGATCGCACTTGCCCCCTTCGATCGTGCCGCATCGAGCAGGCGTTGATCGAAGGTCACCAGCGCTGTTCCGAGGTTGATCGTCGAGGCAAGATGCAGCGCGTCGGCAGCGGCAAGCTTGGTTGTGAAATCCCGAACGAGACGCTCGGCGAGCGCGAGATCAGCGCTCGCAATCGATGTCCGCGTGGCCGAAGCGTGCGACCATTCCTCGAAAAGGTCGATAGCCTTGCGCCCGTCGCCTTCAGACAGGGCATTGATCCGGACATGTCGTGAGACGACGCTCGAAAATTCGAGAGCGGCGAAATCGCTGACGATGATTTCACCGGGCGGTTCGACGATCCAGGCGCTCATGCGCTCGGTATGCGCGTCGCGCAAGATGAGAGGAACGATTGCGCTGGCGTCGAGATAGAAATTCATTCGCCGCCGTCGCGCATGCGGCGCAGGATGTCGACGGCGTTCTCGCCAAGCGGCGGCAGGGCTTCGCGTCGCTTGCGCAGCCACTCTACGTCCACCTTTTTCCGCTGGGCCGGCTCCTGTTTCGGGCGCAACTCCACCACCGGCTTGCCGTGCCGGGTGATGACGACCGACTCGCCAGCCAAAGCCTCATCGATCAATTTCGACAATTGTTCCTTGGCGTAGGCCACCGAATAGCTGGACATGACCTGCTCCAATATGGTCATATTTTCTGAAATTAGACCATTTTCGCCTGTCCGGCAATGAAAGGCCCCCATGCGCGCGATCCGCTGCCACGCCTACACCGGTCCGATGGACCTGCGCCTCGAGGAGGTTCCCGATCCCGTTCCGGGCGAAGGGCAGGTTCTGATCGCGGTCGAGGCCTGCGGCCTCGGCTTCGTCGACGGGCTGCACGTGCAGGGCAAGTATCAGGTGAAGATCCTGCTGCCGTTCACGCCGGGGAGCGAGGCGGCCGGCCGCGTGATCGCGCTTGGGCCGGGCGCGCCGGCGGAACTGATGGGCAAAAGGGTCGCGGGCTTCGTCATGGGCGGCGGGCTCGCCGAAAAGGCGCTGATGATGGCGTCGGCCTGCGCAATCGTGCCGGAGGATTTCGATCCGACGGCGGCGGCGGCCGCGCTCATCAACTACGGCACGGCGATCTACGGCTTCGAGGATTGTGGCCGTCTGCGCGCGGGTGAGACCGTGCTGGTGCTCGGTGCCTCGGGCGGCGTCGGCATGGCGGCGATCGATGTGGCGCGGGGCATGGGCGCCACCGTCATCGCCGCCGCATCGTCGGAAGACAAGCGCCAGGCCGCGGTGGCCCGCGGCGCGCACAAGACCGTCGACTACACGCAGGCCGACTGGCGCAAGGCGCTGACCGAGGCGCTCGAAGGCAAGGGGCTCGACGTCGTCTACGATCCCGTCAGCGGCGCATGGTCGGAGGCCGCCTTCCGTTCGCTCGCGCCGGGCGGGCGGCATCTCGTCATCGGTTTTGCCTCCGGCGAGATCGCGAAACTGCCCTTGAACCTCGCGCTGCTGAAACGCGCCTCGCTGGTCGGCGTCGACTGGGGCGGCCATGTGCGCGCGCACCGGAACGAGGGCCCGCGCCTGACCCATCGCCTGATGGAACTGGCGAGGCAGGGCAAGATCTCGCCGCGCGCCGACAGCGTTCATGCGCTGGCCGAAGCGCCTGACGTTATCGCCTCGATGCTGGCGCGAAAAATGATCGGCAAGCCGGTGATCGAGCCGCAGGCGTGAACCGGTCATCCGCCGTTCATCCGGGGCGTGGTCCGCTGCGCGCCGGCAATCGCTGTTTGGGAGAGACAATATGAAGAAGCTCGTTCTTGCCGCCGCCACTCTGGCCTTTCTCGCGGGCGCGCCCGCCGTCGCGCAGACGGCGGCGCCGGCCGCGCAAGCGCCTGCCGCGACGCCTGCGAAACCCGCCAAGGCCGCGCCGAAGGCGGACAAGCCGCGCAGCGCCGCCTCGCTCGATTGCTCGAAACAGGCGGACGCCAAGGGGCTGCACGGCAAGGACCGCAAGAAGTTCCGCAGCGCCTGCATGAAGGACGCCAAGGCCGGCGACAAGAAGATGTAAGGCTGGCGATTCTCCGGACCCGCAAGCCTTCAGGCCGGCTTCGACACGGCGCGGCGAGCCTGAAGGCTCGCGGCCCGCTCTTGCAATCCTGTCTCGGATACGTATAAAGATATCTTTATATCTTTCAGTCGTACCCGAGCCATGGCGAAGCCCTTTCCGGTTCCACCCACGCAAGTCTCGCTCGACGCCGCGCTGACCGCGCTGGCGGCGGCCGGCGAAGAGACGCGGCTGCGCATTCTGGCGCTGATCGCGCAGACGGAACTTGCCGTCTCCGAACTGGTCGCCATTCTCGGCCAGTCGCAGCCGCGCGTGTCGCGCCATCTCAAGCTGCTGGTGGAAGCCGGCCTCGCCCAGCGCCACCGCGAAGGCGCCTGGGCCTTCTTTCTGGCCGCCCAGAGCGGTCCGGGCGCGGAAATCGTGCGCGAGATCGCCGCGCGGCTCGATCCCGACGATCCGGCGCTCGCGGCCGATCGCGAACGGCTCGCCGAAATCCGCAAGGCGCGCGCCGAACATGCCGCGCGCTATTTCGCAACCCACGCCCGGACCTGGGATCAGCTGCGCAAGCTGCATGCGCCGGACGCCGACGTCGAGCGCGCGGTGCGCGACATCGCCGGAGCCGCCCAGATCCAGCAATTGCTCGATTGCGGCACGGGCACGGGGCGCATGCTCGAACTGCTGGCGCCGCTGGCCGACCGGGCGATCGGCGTCGATCTGTCGCCCGCCATGCTCTCGGTCGCGCGCGCCAATCTCGACCGCGCCGGCGTGCGCAACGCGCAATTGCGCCAGGGCGACATCTACGCGCTGCCAGTGGAGCGCAATTCCTGCGACCTGACCGTCCTGCACCAGGTGCTGCATTACCTGGACGATCCTGCGCGCGCGCTGCGCGAGGCCGCGCGCACGCTGAAGCCCGCGGGGCGCCTGATCGTGGTCGATTTCGCGCCGCATACCGAAGAATATCTGCGCGAGCGGCACGCCCATCGCCGCCTCGGCTTCTCGCACGAAGAGATCGCGGGCCTTCTGTCCGACGCCGGCCTCGACGTGATCGAGCGGCGCGATCTCGCGCCCGACAAGCCCTCGAGCGGCAAGCTCACCGTTTCCATCTGGCTGGCGCAGGACCGCCGGCTGATCGCCGACAAGGCGCCCCAGGGCGCGACGGAGTTCGCCTGACATGCTCGAAAAGCTGGACGATCAAACGCGCACGAGCCGCGGCCCGCACAAGCCGGTCGGCGTCTCCTTCGAATTCTTTCCGCCCAAGACCGCGGAGATGGAAACGCAATTGTGGGAGGCGATCGAGCGCCTCGCGCCGCTTTCGCCCGATTTCGTCTCCGTCACCTACGGCGCCGGCGGCTCCACGCGCGAGCGCACTCACGCCACAGTCGCGCGCATCGTGCGCGAGACGCGCATCAAGCCCGCCGCGCACCTGACCTGCGTCGCGGCGACGCGCGAGGAGATCGACGACGTCGTGCGCGCCTACTATGACGCGGGCGTGCGCCATGTCGTGGCGTTGCGCGGCGATCCGACGGGCGGCGTCGGCACGGCCTACGAAGCCCATGCCGGGGGATATGCCACCTCGACCGATCTCGTGCGCGCCATCCGGCGCATCGGCGATTTCGACGTGTCGGTGTCGGCCTATCCGGAAATGCATCCCGAAAGCGCGTCCTTCGACCAGGACATCGATGCGCTGAAGGCGAAGATCGACGCCGGCGCGACACGCGCGATCACGCAATTCTTCTTCGAGAACGACATCTACTTCCGCTATCTCGAGCGCGTGCGCAAGGCGGGAATCGACATTCCGATCCTGCCCGGCCTCGTGGCGGTGCAGAATTTCAAGCAGACGGCTGGCTTCGCCAGGAAGACCGGCGCCAGCGTGCCGCAATGGCTGGCCGACAGGTTCGAAGGTCTCGACAACGATCCCGCGACGCGCCGGCTGATCGCGGCGGCGGTCGCGGCCGAACAGGCGCTCGATCTGATGGATCATGGCGTCGAGAATTTCCACTTCTACACAATGAACCGGGCAGACCTCGTGTTCGCGACGTGCCATCTGCTCGGCGTGCGCGCGAAGGCGGGCGCGGAATAAGCAAGTCTGTCATTCCCGACGGGCCCCAGACCCGATCGGGAATCCAGGCCGAGACACGACTAAAGCGACGAGTGGAGTCCCGCTTTCGCGGGAATGACATTCGGCGCGAAAATTCAGCGATTGGACTCGCGTAATGACCAAACTGACCGACCTCGCCCGCGAACGCATTCTCGTGCTCGACGGCGCCATGGGCACGATGATCCAGCAGTTGAAGCTGGACGAAGCCGATTTTCGCGGGCAGCGCTTCGCCGACTGGCCGCAGGACCTGCGCGGCAACAACGATCTCCTGATCCTCACGAAGCCCGATGCGATCCGCGACATTCACCTCGCCTATTTCAGGGCCGGCGCGGACATCTGCGCGACGAACACGTTTTCGTCCACGACGATCGCGCAAGCCGATTACGCGCTGGAATCCGTCGCGCGCGAGCTGAACAGCGAAGGCGCGCGGCTCGCCTGCGAGGCTGCGCGTCTTGCGGAGAAGGAAGACGGCAGGCCGCGCTTCGTCGCCGGCGCGATGGGACCGACGAACCGCACCGCCTCGATCTCGCCCGACGTGTCGAACCCGGGCTTTCGCGCAGTTTCCTTCGATGATCTGCGCGAAGCCTATAGGGAAGCCGCGCTCGGCCTGATCGAGGGCGGGGCCGATCTTCTGCTGGTCGAGACCATCTTCGATACGCTGAACGCCAAGGCGGCGATCTTCGCGATCGAGGAGGCCTTCGCCGAGACGGGCAAACGTTTGCCCGTGATGATTTCCGGAACGATCACCGATCTCTCCGGCCGCACGTTGTCCGGCCAGACGCCGCAGGCCTTCTGGAATTCGGTGGCGCATTCCAAGCCCTTTTCCGTCGGGCTCAATTGCGCGCTCGGCGCGCGCGAGATGCGCGCGCATCTGGCGGAGATTTCGCGTGTCGCCGACACGCTGGTCTGCGCCTATCCGAACGCCGGCCTGCCGAACGAATTCGGCCTCTACGACGAGAGCCCGGACTACATGGCTTCCCTCATCCGCGAGTTCGCGACGAGCGGCCTCGTCAATGTCGTGGGCGGCTGCTGCGGCACGACGCCCGATCATATCGCCGCGATCGCGAAGGCGGTTGAAGGCCTGAGCCCACGCGCAGTTCCGGCGATCGCGCCGCGCCTGCGCCTGTCGGGCCTCGAGCCTTTCGAGCTTTCGCCCGACATCCGCTTCGTCAACGTCGGCGAACGCACCAACGTCACGGGCTCGGCCAAGTTCCGCAAGCTCGTCACCGCCGGCGACTATGCCGCCGCGCTCGATGTCGCGCGCGACCAGGTCGTCAACGGCGCGCAGATCATCGACGTCAACATGGACGAGGGCCTGCTCGACTCGAAGAAGGCGATGGTCGAATTCCTCAACCTTGTCGCCGCCGAGCCCGACATCGCCCGCGTGCCCGTGATGGTCGATTCCTCGAAGTTCGACGTGATCGAGGCCGGCCTCGCGTGCCTGCAGGGCAAGGCGGTGGTCAATTCGATCTCGATGAAGGAGGGCGTCGAGGCATTCAAGGCGCAGGCGGAAATCGTCAAGCGCTACGGCGCGGCCGTCGTCGTCATGGCCTTCGACGAGATCGGCCAGGCCGACACCAAGGCGCGCAAGGTCGAAATCTGTTCGCGCGCGTACAAGATCCTGACCGAGGAAGTTGGCCTGCCGCCGCAGGACATCATTTTCGATCCCAATATTTTTGCAGTCGCCACCGGCATCGAGGAACACGACAATTACGGCGTCGACTTCATCGAGGCGACCCGCGAAATTCGCGCCGCCATGCCGCTCGTGCATATTTCGGGCGGCGTCTCCAACCTGTCCTTCTCGTTCCGCGGCAACGAGCCGGTGCGCGAGGCCATGCATTCGGTATTCCTGTACCACGCGATCGCGGCGGGCATGGACATGGGCATTGTCAATGCGGGCCAGCTCGCCGTCTACGAGAAGATCGATCCGGAACTGCGCGAGGCCTGCGAGGACGTCGTGCTCAACCGCCGCAAGGACGGCACCGAGCGCCTCCTGGCGGTCGCGGAGAAATTCCGCAACGTGAAGGGGCAGGCGCAAGTCAAGGACGAGAGCTGGCGCCAGGCCGATGTCGAGAAGCGGCTCGAACATGCGCTGGTCAACGGCATCACCGACTACATCGAGGCCGACGTGGAGGAGGCGCGGCTCGCCGCGCGGCGCCCGCTCGACGTGATCGAGGGGCCGCTAATGGCCGGCATGAACGTCGTCGGCGATCTCTTCGGCGCCGGCAAGATGTTCCTGCCGCAGGTGGTGAAGTCCGCGCGCGTGATGAAGCAGGCGGTCGCCTGGCTGATGCCGTTCATGGAGGATGAAAAAGATGCGCGCGCGAGCGCCGGCAAGATCCTGCTCGCGACGGTCAAGGGCGACGTGCACGACATCGGCAAGAACATCGTCGGCGTCGTGCTCGCCTGCAACAATTTCGAGATCATCGATCTCGGCGTCATGGTGCCCGCGCAGAAGATCATCGAGACGGCCAGGGCCGAGAATGTCGATATCATCGGCCTTTCCGGCCTCATCACGCCCTCGCTCGATGAAATGTGCTTCGTGGCCAGCGAACTCGAGCGCGAAGGCTTCGACCTTCCGCTGCTGATCGGCGGCGCGACGACGAGCCGCGTGCATACGGCGGTGAAGATCCATCCGAACTACGCGCGCGGGCAGGCGGTCTATGTCACCGACGCCAGTCGCGCGGTCGGCGTCGCGCAGGCGCTGATCTCGAAGGAAGCGCGCGCGCCCTATATCGAGCAGGTGCGCGCCGAATATCTGCGCACGGCCGAAGCGCACCGGCGCGCGGAAGCCGAAAAGCTGCGCACGCCGCTGGCGAAAGCGCGCGCCAATGCGATGAAGACGGATTGGGTGGACTACACGCCGCCCCGGCCGACCTTCACCGGCGTGCGGGTGTTTTCCTCCTACGATCTCTCGGAACTGGCGCGCTACATCGACTGGACGCCGTTCTTCCAGACCTGGGAGTTGAAGGGGCGCTATCCGGCGATCCTCGACGACGAGAAGCAGGGCGCGGCGGCGCGCAGCCTGTTCGACGACGCGCAGGAAATGGTGAAGCGCATCGTGGAGGAGCGCTGGTTCAATCCGCGCGCCGTCATCGGCTTCTGGCCGGCCAACGCCGTCGGCGACGACATCGCGCTCTATTCGGGCGAGTCGCGCGCGGACAAGGTCGCGACGCTGCACACGTTGCGCCAGCAATTGTCGCGCCGCGACGGGCGCCCGCATCTGGCGCTCGCGGATTTCGTCGCGCCGGCTTCGAGCGGCAAGGCCGACTACATCGGCGGCTTTGTCGTGACCGCGGGCATCGAGGAAGAGAAGATCGCCGAGCGTTTCTCACGCGCCAATGATGACTACAGATCGATCATGGTGAAGGCGCTGGCCGACCGTTTCGCGGAAGCCTTCGCCGAGCGCATGCACGAGCGCGTGCGCAAGGAATTCTGGGCCTATGCGCCGGACGAGAATTTCTCGCCCGAAGAGATCATCGGCGAAACCTATCGCGGCATTCGGCCTGCGCCCGGCTATCCCGCGCAGCCCGACCACACGGAGAAGTCGACCCTGTTCGAACTTCTGCAGGCCGAGCGCCGCACCGGCGTAAAGCTGACGGAGAGCTACGCCATGTGGCCGGGCTCGTCGGTGTGCGGCCTCTATTTCTCGCACCCGCAGGCGCATTATTTCGGCGTCGCCAAGGTCGAGCGCGATCAGGTCGAAGACTATGCGGCGCGAAAAGGCATGGACATCGCGCAGGTCGAGCGCTGGCTCGCGCCGGTGCTCAACTATGATCCGGCCGCGCTCGCGAAGGCGGCGGCGGAGTAGGGCGCCGCTTTGTCATCCCGGACGGCCGAAGCCGATCCGGGATCCAGCGCGCCACCCGAGAGCTTCTGGATCCCGGCTGTCCGCCTCGCTCTTCGGCGAAGTCGCCATAAGGCGACTTCTGACGGGCCGGGATGACATCTCATGGCTGAAGGCCGTCCATTCACTCGCGCTTCATCAGCCCCAGCCGCTTTCCCACCATCCTGTCGACTATGCGATCCGGCAGAAGGCGCGGCAGGGTCCAGTTGGCGAGTTTGCCGGTCAGGATGGGAATGCGCGTCGGCGGTTTCGGCGCCAGCAGCGCGCGCAGGACCGAGGCGGCGACGCGCTCCGGCGGAAGGCCCTCGCGCCCGCGCTTGAGCATGTAGGACCGCAGCCGCGTCAGGGCCTCGCGATAATCGGTCTTGAAGAAGGCAGTGTAGTCCTGCGCCTCGGCCTTGTCCCAGATCGGCGTGGCGATCGGCCCGGGCTCGATCACGATCACGTCAATGCCGTAGAGCATCAATTCGCGGCGCAACGAATCCGAAATCGCCTCCAGCGCATGTTTCGACGCGGCATAGGCGCCAGCGAACGGCATGGCGAGACGCCCGGAGATGGACGATATGTTGACGATGCGGCCGGGCTCGCCCTTGCGCGCGCTGTCTGCGCCGAGCAGCGGCGCGAAGGCCTGGACGACGGCCACCTGTGCGACGACATTCACCTCGAACTGGCGACGCAGGTCCTCGACCGGCAGGTGCAGAAGCGGCCCGGCGACGGCGACGCCGGCATTGTTGACGAGGCCGGCGAGCGTCGTCGTTCCCAGCCGCTCCCCCACGTCGCGCGCGGCATCGGCGAGGCCTTCCGGATCGGTGACGTCGAAGATCAGCGGCGTCGCCTCGTCGCCGATCTCCTCGACGATCCGGTCGGCATCTTCCATGCGGCGCACGCCGGCGAAGACATGGAACCCCTCGCGCGCCAGCAGCTGCGCGGTCGCGTAACCGATGCCGGTCGAGGCGCCGGTCACGACGACGGATCGTTTCATCGGGCTGCTCCGTGAGAAATGTCGGCCGAATGTGCCGGCAAAGCCGCCCCGATGGCAAGCGCCGCACGCTAGCGCGCGGCGCGCTCCGGCCGCTGACCTGACCTGCGCGGCGCGCCCGTTGACGGCTCGGGCGCTTGCGTCATGCTGCCGGGCAAGGCGCGGCGGCCTCCGGCTCGACACGCGCGAAAAACGGGAGAGAGACATGAGCGCGCAATTCTGGCCCGTCACCGAGAATTTCGCGGCGGAAGTCGGCGACGTCGACCTGTCGAAACCGCTGTCGGCCGACGATCTCGCGGCGATCCGCGCTGCCTTCGATCGCTACGCCGTCCTGATCTTTCCAGATCAGGCGCTGTCGCCGGGGCAGCATCTCGATTTCGCGCGTCATTTCGGGCCGCTGGAAACCTCGATCGCGACGCATCGCAAGGATGCGAAACTGCGCGTGGCGGCGGAACTCGCGGATGTTTCCAATCTCGACGAGAACAACGAGCTGTGGGGCGAGGCGTCGCGCCAGCGCATGTTCCAGCTCGGCAACAGGCTGTGGCATTCGGATTCGACCTTCAAGCATACGCCGGCCTATGCCTCGCTTCTCTATGCGCGCTCCATTCCGCCGGTCGGCGGCCAAACGGAATTCGCGGACATGCGCGCGGCCTACGACGCCTTGCCGGAGGAGACGAAGCGCAGCATCGATCGCTTGGTGTGCGAACATTCGATCTTCAATTCGCGCGCAAAGCTCGGCTTCGTCAATTTCAGCGCCGAGGAGCGCGCCGCCATGCCGCCCGTGCCGCAGGTGATGGTGCGCACGATCCCGCAGACGGGCCGCAAGTGCCTCTACCTCGCCTCGCACGCCGGCCGCGTGATCGGCATGGAGGAGGCGGAGGGCAAGGCGCTGATCGACGAATTGATGGCGCATGCGACGCAGCGGCAGTTCGTCTACACGCATCGCTGGCGCGTCAACGATCTCGTCATCTGGGACAACAGGCAGACGCTGCATCGCGGCACGCCGTTCGACGACCTGCGCTGGAAGCGCGACGTGCAGCGCGCGACGGTGGAAGACGTCGCCAATTCCTGCACGCAGGCGGGCATGCAAGTGGAGTTGCAGGCGGCGGGCTAGGCGCGCGGCAGCGCCGCTGCGATGGTGGCGCGAACGCTCGGGTCCGCCACGCCGTCGACGCGTTGCGGACGCCAGCGGCGCTGGAAAGCCTCGACCACGATTTTCGTGCGCGCGTCGTAGGCGCCGGTTTCGTCCAGCCCGTAGCCGAGCGCGCGCAGGTCGCGTTGTAGCGCGGAGACGACGGCGCCGATCGCGCCGCGGGCCAGGATCAGGCCCGGCGCGTCCGGCGCAGGCTCGCGCCAGATGCCGACGCCTTCGGCCGCGAGTTGCGCCCACGGAAAACGCTCGCCGGGATCGACCTTGCGGCCGGGCGCGATGTCGGAATGGGCGAGGATGCGCTCTGGCGCGATCGCGCGGCGGGCGGCGATGTCGGCGCAGAGCGCGATCACGGCGGCGATCTGCGCCTCCGGGAAGGGCGGCAAGCCGCCGTCGTGGCCGGGATTGACGATCTCGATCCCGATCGAGGCGGAATTGAGATCCGTGTCATCGAACCACGAGGCGCGCCCGGCGTGCCAGGCGCGGCGCGCCTCGGGAACGAGCTGCGCGACGCGGCCGTCCTCGAAGACGAAATAATGCGCCGAGACTTCCGCCGCGGGATTGCAGAGCTGCGCCAGCGCGCCGTCGGCCGTCGGCATGCCCGTGTAGTGCAGCACGATGCAATCGGGCGTCCGCCCCCGCCGGTCGCCGTGATTGGGGGAGGCCTGCACGAAATCGACGAGCGGACTGTCCGGCGCAAACGAATCCATCCCGCCAGTATGCGGCGGCGCGCCCGGCGCATGCAATCCGGCGCGATCGGACGCATCGACGCCGCAAGGATTAATGGAAGCTTAACGTCCGAAAACTTGGCTATATAATATTTTGAGCGATCACTCAGATAATCAATCTATCGTTTATTGAAGATGTTGCATTGCAATATATGAGCAAAATCTCGTCACATTTGGCCTCGATAAGCTCGCCATCTCTCATGCAATTCGACAGGAAAATCAAACGAATGAAGAAATTCGTCCTTACGACCTTGGCCGTGGCGCTTGCAGCGGCTCCGATTGCTGGCGCGCGCGCGGACGATACGGAAGGCCGGTTCTGGTTCCAGAACCAGGGCATGGGGCCGCGCGACCTGGCTGCGACGCCCGCCGGCTCGCCCGCCGCGCCGGCCGTCAAGGCCAAGGCGGAGCCGGCTCGCGGGCATGTGAAGCGCGGCGCCGCGCTCGGCTACGAAGCGGGCGCGCGCGGTTCGGTGCGTGACATCATCGCGCGCCATGCGCAAGCCAACGGCGTCCCGTTCAAGCTCGCGGACGCCGTCGTGCGCATCGAGAGCCGCTACAATCCGCGCGTGTCGAACGGCGGCGCGCTCGGCCTCATGCAGATCAAGCCCGCGACAGCGCGCGGCGTCGGCTTCGCCGGTTCGGCCGCCGCGCTCTATCACGCCGAGACCAACGTGACCTTCGGCATGAAATATCTGGCGCAGGCCTATCGCCTGTCGGGCGGCGATATCTGTGGAACTGTCATGCGTTATCAGTCCGGCCACTACGCCCATCACATGAACGCCGCAAATCGCGCTTACTGCTCGAAAGCGCGAGCCATCATGGCGAGCAACTGAGAACGCGTTCAGCGTTCCAGAATATCGGGGCAACCGGCGGCGGGCCTTCGGGTCCGCCGTTTGCCGTTTTTGCAGGCCTGCGTTGCGGCGGCGCGTCTCGACCGGCTTCCTCGCGTCGCTTAAGCGGCGACGGAGAGGGAGGGTGCGGCATCATGCGCGGATCGAACGAGGAAACGGCAGGCGCGCTGCGCGAAGAAGTTCACTACGACGGCCGCCGCATGCTCTGCTATGCCGAGCGGCCTCAGACTTTGCGCGCCATGTTCGACGGGCTGGTCGCGCGCTTTCCCGACAGGCCCGCGATCGTGGACGGCGAAACGATCTCCTATCGCGACCTCGACCGGCTGGCGCGCATCGTCGGCGCGAACCTGTCGGCGCTCGGCGTCGCGCCCGGCGACCGCGTCGCGCTCTATCTCGGCAATTCCTGGGAATTTCTCGTCGTCCTGGTCGCCTGCATCCGTATCGGCGCCGTCGTCGTGCCGATCGGCGTGCGCCAGCGCCACGCCGAACTCGAATTCATGCTGAACGATTCCGGCGCAAAAGTTCTGGCGCACGAAGCCGATCTCGCCGAATTCGTTCCCGCGCCGTCCGAAATTCCCGGCGTCGCGCATCGCTTCTCCATTCGCGCGCCGGCGCCGGGCGCGCGCGCCTTCGACGATCTCCTGAAGGCAGGCGGCGCCTGTCCCGCGCACGATCCACGCGAAGACGACGTCGCGGTCATCCTCTACACGTCGGGCACGACCGGCCGGCCAAAGGGCGCGCAACTCACCCATCTCGGCATTATCCATTCCGCGCTCGCCTTTTCGCGCACGTTCGGGCTGACAGAGCAGGATCGCGGCTATGTCGCCGTGCCGCTGTCGCATGTCACGGGGCTCGTCGGCGTCGCGATGGCGACGATGATTGGCGGCGGTGCGGTCGTGCTGATGCGGCAGTCGTTCAAGGCGGCCGATTTCATCGCGCAGGCGGCGCGCGAGAAGATCACCTTCACCATCGTCGTGCCGGCGATCTATTCGCTGTGCGCGATGAGCCCGGCGCTCGATGCGCACGATCTGTCAGCGTGGCGGATCGGTGCGTTCGGCGGCGCGCCCATGCCCGTGCCGACGATCGAGGCGCTGACGAAGAAGCTGCCTCAACTCGATCTCGTCAACGCCTATGGCGCGACGGAGACGACGTCGCCCGCCACCATCATGCCGATTCCGGCGTGGCGCGAGAATATCGACAGCGTCGGCCGCGTCGTGCATTGCGGAATGATCCGCATCGTCGACGACCAGGGGGCCGATGTCGCGGCGGGCGAGGCCGGCGAAATCTGGATCTCGGGGCCGATGGTCGTTCCGGGCTATCTCAACCGGCCCGACGCGAATGCGAGCGAATTCGCGGACGGCTTCTGGAAATCGGGCGACATCGGCTCGCGCGACGCGAACGGTTTCGTGCGCGTGTTCGACCGCAAGAAGGACATGATCAATCGCGGCGGCTTCAAGATTTTCTCCGCCGAGGTCGAGAGCGTGATTGCGGGCATTCCCGGCGTGGTCGAATGCGCGATCGTGGGGCGGCCCGATCCGGTGCTGACCGAGCGGGTGAGCGCGATCGTCGTCGTCGAGCCGGGCGTCGAGGTCAGCGCGGAGGATGTGCGCGCCTGGTGCGCCGCGCGCGTGTCCGACTACAAGACGCCGGAATTCGTGACGGTGCGGACCGAGCCGCTGCCGCGCAACGCCAACGGCAAGATCCTGAAGCCGCTGCTGCGGCAGCAGGTGGCATAACCGTCATTGCGAGGAGCGCAGCGACGAGGCAATTCAGAGCCGGGTCGTGGCTCTGAATTGCTTCGCTTTCAGACGAAGTCCGCAACAGCACACTTCTGTCGGGCTCGCAATGACGGCGGATTTTCAGGCTATCGTTGAATTGCTCTAGACCGTCTCCACGCCGCACCACTCTGCGACGAACAGCGCCATGGCGCCGGTGATGCGCTTCACAGAGGCGAGGCTCACGCGCTCGTCGCAGCCGTGGATGTTTTCCGACTTCGGGCCGTAGCAGAGCGTCGGAACCTTGTCGTAGAGCGCGTAGACGCGCGCATCGAGATAGCCGGCGGTCATGAAACTCTTCAGCGCCGCGCCTGTTGCGGCCTCGTGCGCGCGGCCGAGAATCGCTTCGGCTTCCGTGCCCGGCTCCTGCACATAGCCTTCGGCGTGAAAGCCGTTGAAGGTCACTTTTGGCGGATTGTTGCTGAGAAAGGGATCCTGGCGCGCGAAGGCGGCGATGCGCTCGACGATCTCGTTTGCCGCGGCGCCGGCGTTCACGCCGGGATAGATGCCGACGCGGCAATCGATGCGACACCAGCAGGGCACGGACGACGCCCAGTCGCCGCCCTCGATCTTGCCGATGTTGAGATTGATCGGATGGTCCTCGTTCTGGAAATGCGGGCGGTCCTTCTTGTCGGCGTTCCACGCTTCCTCGAGCTTGCGCAGTTCGCCGACGATGCGCCAGGCGGCGTCGATCGCGTTTGCGCCCGATCCCATTTCGCGGACGTGGACGGGCAGGCCGCGCACCTCGATCTGGAACCAGAGCACGCCGACATTGGCGCGCACGAGCATTTCCTCTTCCGGCTCGGGGATCAGAACGGCGTCGGCGCGATAGCCGCGCAGATGGGTCATCAGTGCGCCATTGCCGCTCGATTCTTCCTCGACGACGGATTGCACGTAGACGGTGGCGGCGGGTTGCAGACCGATGCGCCTCAGCGCATCGAGGCAGAAAATGTTGGCGGCGTGTCCCGCCTTCATGTCCGCGCCTCCGCGCCCATAGAGCCAGTCGCCCTCGATCGCCGGATCGAAGGGGTGGCGGCTCCACATGTCGTGGGGGCCGGTCGGCACCACGTCGACATGGGCCTGCAGAATCAGCGAGCGGCCTTTTTCGTCGCGTGGGTGATGGACGCCAACGACGATGGGCGCTTCGGAATGGCGATCGGACCACGGGCTGCCGCCGGGATGGCCGGCGATGGCGGCGCGATCCATCGGGAAGCGGTCCATCGTGTAGCCGCGCTCGCGCAGCGCGCGGAAGATGAAATCCTGGCAGGCGTGCTCGGCGCCGCGAACGCTCTCGAAGCGCACGAGTTGCTGCGTGAAGGCGATCTGTTCGGCAAAGCCCGCGTCGACGGAGGCGAGAATTTTTTCACCCAGGGCGGGATCTAGGGCCATGCGTTTCCTCCCGCCGCATACCGTGCGGCTCGTTCGTGCGCGATCATGTAGGATAGGTCCCGGATCGCGCGCGAGGCGCGCGTCCGGGACGAGAGTTTCGATTACATGCGCTTCATGGCGCAAATCTTGTTGCCATCGGGATCGCGGAGGTAGGCGAGGTAGAGCTTCACCTTGCCGCCGTCGCGCACGCCCGGCGGGTCCTCGATCGCGACGCCGCCGTTGGCGATGCCCGCCTTGTGCCAGGCGTCGGCCTCGGCCTGGTCGTTCACCGCGAAGCCGATCGTGCCGCCGTTGGCGTGGCTCGCCGGCTTTCCGTCGATCGGCTTCGTGACCATGAACACGCCGCCGTTGTGCAGGTACATCAGCCGGCCCTTGGGATCGGCGATGGCCGGCTTGCCGCCGATGGCTGCGAACAGGGCGTCGTAGAACTTTTTCGACCGCTCGATGTCGTTCGAACCGATCATGACGTGACTGAACATCTGTCCTCCCGTTGTTTCGCAAGTCGCCGAAGCGCTGCGTGGCCGCATGGTTCCATGAAGCGGCGGGATGCGCCACCGCTATCTGACGCAGGGCGCCTCTGTGCGCCGCGCTTGCAAATCCGCTCCCGCGCGCCTATCCCCAAGCCGCCAGTCGGCCGGATGGCCGCCGCCTTCGGGCGGAGGAAAGTCCGGGCTCCACGGAGATACGGCGCCGGATAACGTCCGGCGGGGGCGACCCCAGGGAAAGCGCCACAGAAAGCAAACCGCCCACGCCTTCGGGCGCGGGCAAGGGTGAAAGGGTGCGGTAAGAGCGCACCGCGCGGGCGGCAACGTCAGCGGCATGGCAAGCCCCGCCGGGAGCAAGACCGAATAGGGGCGACGTGGTTCGCGCGGAAACGCGCGGGCCGGGCCTGTCTCCGGGCCGTCGCCCGGGTTGGTTGCTAGAGGCGGCCGGAAACGGCCGTCCCAGAGGAATGGCCATCGCGCGGGGCGCTTGCGCCCCGCCTTACAGAACCCGGCTTACAGGCCGGCTGGCGCTCGATCCGTGCAGCGCCGTGGCGACTCGTCGTCGCGGCGCAGCCGGGTTGCCGGGCTGGATTTGCAGGGACGAGTCAGTCTTCGATCATGTCGGCGAACCATGCAAACGCAGAGATTTGAGTTCGCCAACATCCTGCGCGGGCTTGCGGCCCTGTCGGTCGTGATATCGCATCTGGCGGTCGGCTACTGGCTCGACCCCAAGACCGTCGCCTATTTCACCGGCCTGTCCGCTGCGCCGGTCGAACCGCCGGCGATCGCCCGCCTCTTCGCTGCTGTTCCGTTCAACTACGGCTCGTTCGGCGTCGGCCTGTTCTTCGTCATCAGCGGCTTCGTCATTCCCTATTCGCTCGTCGCCTACGACGTGAAGGCCTTCCTGGTCGGCCGCTTCTTCCGCATCTATCCGACCTTCTGGTGCGGCATCCTGTTTTCGGTGGCCGCCGCCGCGGCCGGCGCGGCGTATTTCGACGCAAGCCTGCCGTTCCAGCTCAAGAACCTGCTGCTGCACATGGCCGCGCCGCTGCGGCCGATCTTCGATTCCCGTCCGGTGGACGGCGTGGTCTGGACGCTGGAAATCGAACTGTTCTTCTATGGCCTCTGCGCCCTGCTCGCGCGCGACATAGCGGTCGGCCGCCGCCGTCTCGCCGTGGTTCCGCTCGTCATCTTCGCGCTGTGGATTCCGTGCCTCGCCCTGGTGGCGCATACGCCGGCGGGTTCCGAAAAGCTCGCCGCCAAACTGTCGTTCCTGGCGGCCTATCCGCCGATGCTGATCCTGATGTTCGTCGGCGTCGCGTACAATCTGCATCGGCGCGGCAAGCTGTCGGCATTGGAAGCGACCGTGTGGATCGCCGCGTTTCTGGGCCTGTTCGCCGCGACATGGGCGACCGGCTACCTGGGGCCCGGGTGGAAGCCCTTCATGTGGAGCATCATCCACCTGCCGAGCTATCTGGCCGCGGTCGCCTGCTTCTTCGCCGCGGCGGCGCTGCAACGGACAATCCGCAGCGCGCCCCTCCTCGATTTCTTCGCGGCCATCTCCTATTCGCTCTACGTCGTGCACCAGCTGGCGGGCTATGTGCTGCTGCGGCTGCTGACGCATTGGGGGGTGGACGGTTCGCTCGCCACGGCGCTCGTCATCGCCGTGGTCATCGCGCTCGCCTGGGCGCTGCATGCGCTGGTGGAAGCGCCCACGCACCGGATGGGCCAGGCGATGGCGCGCAGTCTCGCCGCGCGGGCGCGGGCGCAGGGGTTCGCCGAGCGGTCTCCTATTTCCTGAAGAGGTCGCCGCCGCCCATGTCCTTGAGGCGGGCGCGCTGATCGAGGCACCAGCTTTCGGGCGTCTTCGCCCGGACTTCGGCGGCGCGCCGCTCGTATTCCGCGGCGAGCTTCCGCTGGAACGCCTCCTTGCCGAAGGCCTGCTCCCCGGTCTGCTCGAAGGCCTGCACGTAGCGCTCGGCCAGATCCTTGTCGACGTCCATCAGGGGCGGACAGGCCTCGCCGATCTGCCGCATCAGACTTGCCGACCGGGCGACGCCGTCGATCGTCGGCCCGGCGTCGGCCTTCTGGGCGCGAGCGGGCAGGGCGGCGAGGCAGAGCGGCGCCAGCGCCAGAAGGAAAATAGTCTTGTGCATCTCGGCGAGGTCCCCAGCAGGCGACGAGACATAAATCCTAGGGCCGGGCCTTCCTGTCTCGCCGCCCTTCCCCGACAGATCATCGCGCATGTCCGGGGATGGCGCAAAACCGCCCGGTTTCGGCGAGAATCAACGAACTCTTAACACTAACGAAGCCTAATGCGGCGTCAGGAGCCGGAATCCCGTTTCGACTCACATTCGCGTTGACGCCCATAACATCCCATGCTATCCCAAATCATCCCGTCGAGTTCAGCGCAGCAGAGTTCCGACACCGTCCCCAAGGCGGAGACGGGAGGGCTGTCGCGCGAGAATTCGACCTCGAACGGTTCGGGTGAGCGTAAGCGTGACGGAGCGGGAACTGTTTCTCGGCCATTTCACCAGCCGGATCGACGCGAAGGGCCGCGTCTCGGTTCCGGCGCCTTTCCGGGCGGTTCTGGCGAAGGACGGGTTCGAGGGATTGTTCGTCCATCCTTCGCTGGATGCGCCGGCCGTGGATTGCGGCGGCCATGCGCTGCTGGCGGAGCTGGACGCCATGCTGGAGACCTATCCTCCCTATACCGAGGAGCGGGACATTCTCTCTCGGGCCCTGATGGGGATGAGCGAGCGTCTCAAGGTGGATCCGGAAGGCCGCGTGCAGTTGAGCGAGCAGTGCAAGGCGCAAGCCGCCATTGCCGGGGAAGTCAGCTTCGTCGGCATGGGGCACAAGTTTCAGATCTGGGAGCCGGGACGTTTTCGCGCGCAGCAGGAAGAGGCCAGAAACCGGGCGCGCGACCTACGGAAACTGACCGGAGCCAGAGGGGCGGCGGGCCACACGCCGCCCGGGCCTGGAGCACGGGAATGACGACGGGCCGCGGGGAGGCCATGCCCCCCGCAGGCGGACCGGCCCGCCACGTTCCCGTGCTTCTCCAGCCTGTTCTCGAGGGATTGCGCCCGCGCGAGGGCGGGCTCTACGTCGACGGCACGTTCGGCGCCGGCGGCTATTCGCGCGCGCTGCTGGCGGTTCCAGGCGTGCGCGTCGTGGCCTTCGACCGCGATCCCTCCGCCATTCGCGACGGCGCGGAACTCGTCGCCGCCGCGGGCGGACGGCTGAGGCTGGTGGAGGCCCGCTTCGGCGACCTCGCCGCGGAAATCCGCGCGCTGGGCATTGCGAAGGTCGACGGCGTCGCGCTCGACATCGGCGTGTCGTCGATGCAGTTCGATCAGGCCGCGCGCGGCTTTTCCTTCCGCTTCGACGGGCCGCTCGACATGCGCATGGAGAGCGCAGGGCTCAGCGCCGCCGACATCGTCAACGAAGAGACCGAAGAGCGGCTCGCCGACATCATCTACAATTACGGCGAGGAGCGCGCCTCGCGCCGCATCGCGCGCTTCATCGTCAATGCGCGCAAGGCCGCGCCGATCACGACCACCGCCGCGCTCGCCGATCTCGTGCAGCGCGCCATTCCCGGCAAGCCCGGCGACATTCATCCCGCGACCCGCACCTTCCAGGCGCTGCGCATCGCCGTCAACGACGAACTCGGCGAGCTCGTGCGGGCGCTCGCCGGCGCGGAAGAGGTTCTGGTCGAGGGCGGCGCGCTCGCCGTCGTCACCTTTCATTCGCTGGAAGACCGGATCGTGAAGCAGTTCTTCGCGCAACGCTCGGGCCGCGGCGAAGCGCGCTCGCGGCTGCTGCCGGGCGAGCCCGTGCCGCCGCCTTCGACTTTTTCGCTCGCGACGCGTCAGGCGATTGCGCCGACGCGCGAGGAGACGGCCGCCAATCCGCGCGCGCGCTCGGCCAAACTGCGCGTGGCGCTGCGCACGGCTGCGCCGGCGCTCGGACTCGATGCGCGGCTCGCCGCGCTGGCGGCGCTGCCGGACCGCGATCCGGGCAAGCGCGAAACGGGGAGGCGCAAGTGATCCGCTTTCTCAACATCGCCGCGGCGGCCGCGCTAATCGGCTCGGCCGTTTATGCCTATACGATCAAGTACCAGACGATCTATCGCTCGGACCAGATCGCCAAGCTGACGCGCCAGATCCAGCAGGAGCGCGACGGGCTCAACATGCAGCGCGCCGAATGGGCGCATCTGACGCGGCCCGACCGGCTCGCGCCGCTCGCCGACAAATACCTGACCGATCTCGAAATGACCCGGCCCACCCAGATCGTGAACTTCGCCCAATTGCCCGACCGCGCGGCGCGCGGCGACGAGATCGGCAAGAAGCTCGAGGCGCTGGGCCTGGCCGAGCCGACCAACACGCCGAGCGCCAGCCGGCCGCCCGCGCCGGCGACTCCGGCGGGCGCGACTCCTGCGGCGAGGAAGCGCTGACATGAGCGAGCAGCGGAACATGTCCCCCGACGGCGCGAGCGACACGCAGCCCGTCATCGCGAGGAGCGAAGGCGAAATCGCCAGAAGCGATTTCCGCCGGAGCGACGAGGCGATCCATCCCGTGGAAGCGCGCGGGGATGGATCGCTCGACGGCGTTGCGAGCGTCGTCGATACCTTCGAATCCACGCCCGCGCCGCGCGCGCCCGAATTGTCGCGCGCGGATCGTCTGCGCGTCTGGGCGAAGAGCCTGCTGTCGACCAAGCTGGAGAAGAGCGACCGACGCATCCGTCTCGTGGCGGTCGGCTTCGGCCTGCTCTATTGCGTGATCGCGGGCAAGCTGATCTGGCTCGGCTTCAAGCCCGATCCGCAGAGCATGCGGGCGGCGGCCGCCGCCGCCTCGGCCGCCGCACGGCCCGACATGCTCGACCGCAACGGCGAGACGCTGGCGACCGACGTGCGCGTCATGTCGATCTTCGCGGAGCCGCGCCGCATCATCGACAAGGATGAGGCGACCGAACTGCTGACCGCCGTCCTGCCCGACGTCGACGCGCGCGAATTGCGCGAGAAGCTCGGCTCGCGCAAGGGTTTCGTGTGGGTGAAGCGCGAGGTGAGCCCAAAGCAGCAGCAGGAAGTCTATCGCCTCGGTCTGCCGGGCGTCGGCTTCTGGCCGGAGAACAAGCGCGTCTATCCCAACGGCCCGCTCGCCGCCCATGTGCTCGGCTTCACCAATGTCGACAATCAGGGCATCGCCGGCATGGAGAAATACATCGACGGGCAGGGGCTCGCCGATCTGCACGGCGCGGGCTTCGATCTCAGCGCCGAGAACCTCAAGCCGATCAACCTGTCGATCGACGCCAAGGCGACGTTCGCGCTGCGCGACGAACTCGCCAAGGGCATGGAGCATTTCCGCGCCAAGGCCGCCGCCGCCGCGATTCTCGACGTCAACAC
>JBDHTL010000049.1:0-22954 GCA_039808645.1 Rhodoblastus sp.
GGTTCCGCACGATCGCTCTTGCCCTGGCGGTCGTCGGCGCCTCGGGGGCGGCGGGCGCCTTCAATCACTATCACGAACGCGCATCCGACCGGCTGATGGCGCGCACGCGCGAACGGCCTTTCGCCAGCGGCATGCTCCGCGAAAGCGCCTGGTGGCCGACGGCCTTCCTCGGCCTGCTTGTCGCGTCCCTCGCGCTCGCCTGGGCCGTCGCCGGCGGGGTGGCGGCTTTCTACGTCTTCCTCGGCGCCTTCACCTACGGCGTCGTCTACACGGTGTGGCTGAAGCGCCGTTCCGTCTGGAACATCGTCGTCGGCGGGCTCGCCGGCAGTTTCGCGGTGCTCGCGGGCGCCGCCGCCGTCGATCCGAATCCGCAGCCCGTCCCCGTCCTGCTCGCGCTCGTTCTCTTCCTGTGGACGCCGCCGCATTTCTGGAGCCTGGCCGCCGCCAAGAAGGACGACTATGCGCGGGCCGGCGTGCCGATGCTGCCGGTCGTGGCCAGCGACAGGGCCTGGCCGCTGGCGGTCCTCGGCCACACGGTCGTGCTCGTCGCGCTGTCGATCGCGCCGCTGTGGTACGGTTTCGGAACGCTCTATGCGATCTGCGCCGGGGCCGGCGGGGCGCTGTTCGTGTGGCGCAGCGTCACGCTGGCCATCCGCCCCGAGCGCAAGACGGCGATGGCGAATTTCGCCGCTTCGCTCATCCAGTTGTGCTTGCTCGTACTCGGCGTCCTGCTCGATGCGGCGAGCGGACATTCGACATGGCCCTTCTGAAGACCATCGCGCGGGCGGCGTTCTTCGCGCTCTGCCTCGCGTCTCCTGCGGCGGCCGAACGGCTCGATCCGGCCTCGGTCTACGAGAGGAGCGAGGCCGCCATCGGCCGGAGCGTCGGCGACTACACGCTCACCGATTCCAGCGGCGAGAAGTTCAAGCTGTCGTCCTATCTCGGCCGGCCGCTGGTCATCAGCCTGATCTACACGTCCTGCTCGACCGTGTGCCCGCCGACGACGCAGCATCTGCGCTCGGCTGTCGCCAACGCGCAGAAGACATTCGGCGCGGAGCGCTTTGCCGTCGTCTCGATCGGCTTCGACGCGCGCAACGATACGCCGGCGCGCATGGCGAGCTTCAGGTCGACGCAGGGCGTCGAGGCGCCGAACTGGCGTTTCGCGAGCGCCGACGCCACGACGATCGCCGCGCTGCTGCGCGATGTCGGCTTCTCCTACGCTAGCGTCGCGGGGGGCTTCGACCACATCACGCAGACGACGATCCTCGACGCCGACGGCAAGGTCTATCGCCAGGTCTATGGCGAGGATTTTCCTTTGCAGGTCTTCATGGAGCCCTTGAAGGAGGCGATCTACGGTCTGGTCGCATCCTCCCTGTCGTTCAGCGCATTGGCCGACCGCATCCGGTTCATCTGCACGGTCTATGACGCCAATGCGGGCCACTACCGCACGAGCTACGCGGTGTTTTTCGGTATCGGCGTGGGAGCCCTGTCGCTTCTGCTCAGCGGCTGGGTTCTGGTCAGCGCCTGGCGCGGCGCGCGCATCGCGCGCGAGGCGCGCGACGCCGCCCGCCGCGCCGGCTCATCGGCGGGAGCAATCGGTTGATCAAACCAATTCAGGCGATATTGCGCGGCGGCTTCGACTGGGCCGAGCGCGGACTGGACCGCCTTGTCGGGCCGCAGGCCAACCCGTTCGCGCAACTCGGCGCGCTCGGCTATTTCCTTTTCTGGATCGTGGCGGTCAGCGGCTTCTACGTCTTCGCCGTGTTCGACACCGGCGTGACCCGCGCCTTCGATTCCGTGGAATGGATGAGCGGCCCGCAATGGTGGCACGCCGGCGTCATGCGCAGCTTCCATCGCTACGCCTCCGATCTTATGGTCGCGGTGATGCTCGTGCACATGACGCGCGAATTCGCGCTCGACAGGTTCCGCGGCGCGCGCTGGTTCTCCTGGTTCACCGGCATTCCGCTCATCGCGTTTCTGTACGTCAGCGGCATCACCGGCTACTGGCTCGTGTGGGACAAGCTCGCGCAATACGTCGCCACGACCTCGACCGAGCTCCTCGACTGGATGCCGATCTTCGGTGAACCGATCGCGCGCAACTTCCTGGAGCCGACGAGCCTGTCGGATCGCTTTTTCACGCTTCTCGTCTTCCTGCACATCGCCGTGCCGATCGTGCTGCTCTTCGTGATGTGGATTCACATCCAGCGGATCTCGCGCCCGAAGGTCAATCCGCCGCGCCTGCTCGGCGGCGCCGTTCTCGTCTCACTCGTGATCGTTTCGCTGGCCATGCCGGCGCTGAGCCAGGGGCCGGCCAATCTGGCGCAGGTGCCGAGCCCGGTCAGGCTCGATTCGTGGTTCCTCGTGCTCTATCCGCTGGCCGACCGCGCGCCGGGCGCGGCCTGGGCGGCCATGACGGCCATCGGCCTGCTGCTGGCGATCGCGCCGTTCCTGCCGCCGCGCCGTACGCCGGCGCCGGCCAAGGTCTTCCTCGACCATTGCAACGGCTGCGGCCGCTGCGTCGACGATTGTCCCTACGAGGCGCTGCGCCTGACGCGGCGCACCGACGGCGCCGTCTATCTGCAGGAAGCGATCGTCGATGCGAGCAAATGCGTGTCCTGCGGCATCTGCGTCGGCTCCTGCCCGTCGTCGACGCCGTTCCGGCGCAGCCAGGAGCTCGTCACCGGCATCGACCTGCCGGACTATCCGCTCGCGCGGATGCGCGAGGATCTGGTCGCCGCCTGCGCGGCGACGAGCCAGGGTCCGCGCATTCTCGCGATAACCTGCGCGCATGGCGCGGGCCGCGACTTGCGCGCTGCCCCCGGCCTCGCGGTTCTCGAACTGCCGTGCGTCGCCATGGCGCCGCCGTCTCTGATCGACTTCGCGCTGGCGCGCAACCATGCGGACGGCGTCGCCGTGGTCGGCTGCAGCGAGCGCGCCTGCTACAACCGCCTCGGCGTCGACTGGACGAAGCAGCGCTTCGCCCATGAGCGCGACCCCTATCTGCGCGCCCGCGTTCCGCGCGAGCGGCTCGCGACCGTCTGGGCTTCCACAACGGAAGACGCGCGGCTGGCTCTCGAGATCGAGGGGCTGCGCGGACGCGTCGCGGCGCTCGGTCCGAACAGGCCGCCGCCCACGCCGCCCGCGCCCGTCGAGCCGCGCGAGAAGGTCCTGTCATGACGCCCGCCCGCCTCCCCGGCGCCGCCGCGCTGACCGTGCTCTTGACCGGCCTGTTCGCCGGCGCCGCCTGGCTGTCGGTGACGCCCGAATACCGCCAGATCCCGCCCGATACGGCGGTTGTGAAGCTCAGTTTCTCGCACGGCTCCGACCGCGCCGCCGCGCGCCGCAAGCGCGCGCCCGAGGAATTGGCGAAGCTCCCGCCGAATCTGCGCACGCCGATGGAATGCCCGCGAACGCGCAATCCCGTCTACACCGAGCTGTATATCGACGCGCAACCGGTCTTTTCGGCCTCGCTGCCGCCGAGCGGCCTGTCGTCGGACGGCCCCTCGCGCGTCTATCGGCGCTTCGTCGTGCCGGCCGGGCGGCATGTCCTGATGGCCCGCCTGCGCGATACGCCGCGCGCCGACGGGTTCGATCATTCGATCGAACGCACGGTCGACCTTGTCGCCGGACAGAGCCTGGCCATAGACTTCCGGCCGGAGCTCGGCGGCTATATCGTGCGCTGAGCGGAGAGCGTCATGCTGATCGAGTGGAAAGACAAGTACCGGACCGGGATCGCGGAAGTCGATCACGAGCATCAGGAACTCGTCGAACTGATCAACGCCCTCGACGAGGAAGTCAGGAAGTCGGGCGACAGTGACGTCGAGGGTTTCTTCGGCGATCTCCTGGCCGCGATCAGTTCGCATTTCGCGCTGGAGGAGCGCGCGATGCGCGAGGCCCGCTATCCCGAACTGAACGCGCACAAGCGGGATCACGAGCGCCTGCTCGACGATCTCCGCGACATCATGGATTCCGAAGCGGCCACGGAAGCGGACGCGCGATCCAATGCGCTCGGTACGGCGCTGGACGCATGGTTCGGCGTGCATTTCGCCACGTTCGACGCGCGGCTGCACGCCATGCCGTCCACGCGGCGTTAGACCCGGCCGCGCAATCGCGCGCGGCGTCATCCGATCGCCGCGCGAAGATCGCCCTTACAGAAAGTCTCGGGCCTCCGCCACGACCAGCCTTGCCGTAGCGATATGGGCTGCGGCTTATGGCTCCGCCCGCGCAATTTCGCGCCTCGGTCCGGCATGCATCAGCGCGCGCATGGCGATGATGACGAACAGGGCGCCGCCGATCACGGCGAACAGCGCGCCGACGCCGTTCAGATACATGCCGACCACCGCGCCGTCGAGCAGCGGCGCGCCGCCGACCGGCGTCTTGCGCGGCGCTCCGTATCCACCGGCCAGGAACAGGCCGATCGACGCGAGCATCTGCCCGCCGCCGTAGGACAGGACGATGAACCGGACGAGCCGGTCGGACACCGGCCGGCGGCCAAGCGCCTCGACGCCCCAGGTCAGCAGCAGGCCCATGCAAGACAGGCTGACCGCGGTCACCATGGCGTGATAATGCGCCGGCGTCCGCGTGTCCGAGCCCGAGATGAGGATCCCCATCGCCCCGCCGACGGCGTACAGCGCCAGCGACGTGGCCAATGTCACGAAGGCGGGCTTGCGCCACGGCCACCGCGATGGCGACGACGCCGACAGCGCGGCCGCCAGCAGCGCGGTCGCGACGAGCAGCGTGGGCGCGGAGAGGATGTATTGCAGCAGGCGGAAGGCCTCGTGCAGCGGGACCGAGAAGGCGTCGAACGCCATGAAGAACACGGGTCCGGCGAGCGCGGCGGCGGCGAGCATCACGGCGCTGATCTTGACGACGCCGGAATTGACCACGCCCTCGCCGAAACTGGCGCGCGCGAGCATGGACCAGATGACGATCATCATCGCCACGTAGACGAACTGCAGGATGTGCCCGCCGCCCCAGAAGAGGTATTCGCGCGCCGTGTCCATCAGCGCGGCGCGGTCGAGCTGGACGGCCGCGACGCCGAAGCACAGGAGGGCGACGAGATAGACGAATCCCGCCAGCCCCATCGCGAGGCCGCTTGCCGACAGCGTGGCCTGCGGACGCCACAGGTTGAGCAGCATCCGCGCGACCGGCGCGAGAACGCCGAGCGCGAACAGGACGAGCCCGGCGTCGTAGGCCGGATGCCTGATGAGCGGAATGTAATTGGTCAGTTCGGCCGTGCTCGAGTCGAGGAAGGTTGGCATGAACAGGCAGGGGAACGACAGGCCGGCAAGCGCCTGGCCGACCGGCCCGAGCCAGTTCGCCCGCACGTCGGACAGGCCGAAATTGGCGGTCGTCGCCGAGACCAGCAGGGCGAACACGGCGAGCAGCCAGATGACCAGCGAGAAAATGACGTGGATGACCAGCGCCTTGCCGAAGAAGCCGAGGGGCCAGTGCGCGATCCGCTCGACGCCGGGAAGCCGGGAAAAGACGAGCAGGACGGCGAACAGGCCGGCGATGGCCAAAGCGCCGACGCCGAGCCACGCCCATATCGAAAGCTCGCGCCGCGACAAGGCGTAGCCGCCGGAAAAACTCAGCGCGCCGCCGTCGCGACGCTGCGAAACGAGAGAGGAGATCGCCAGCGACACAAGTTTCTCCCGCGGCGTGGCGGAGCTCGATGCGCGCCATCGCCATTTCCGGGCAGGATAGCCCGTGGCCCCCGGCCGCAAATTGACCAATGCTAACCGCGCCCACGGACGTCGCGCCCGGGCCCGCATCGCCGAAGCGGCCGGCGGCGGGGCTTCGGCCGGCCCGAAGGCGGCGAAAGAGCCCGCCACGACATGGCAATGCCGCCCCGGCTTGCTATAATAGTCGGCAAAAATCAGGCCCCTCGAGGCGATCCCGACAGACGCCCCGGGCAGGCGATCCGAAAATTGCACGAATATCCGGAGGGAACGACCCATGGTGAACGAACCAAGTCGACGTCAGCTTCTACGGAACGGCGGGCTGCTCGGCCTGCTCGCGGCCTTCGGCGCCGCGATCGCGCCGCGCTTCGCTTTCGCCGGCTGGAACAAGGCCGCCTTCGACGGCAAGACTCTCGCCGACGCCTACAAGGCGATGGGCGTGGAAGGCGCGAAGGAGAGCGGCGACGTCCAGTTCCTGGCATCCGACATCGCCGAGAACGGCGCGGTCGTGCCGCTGCAGGCGGTGAGCAAGATTCCGAACACGACGCAGATCGCGTTCCTGGTCGAAAAGAACCCGAACATGCTGGCCGCGAGCTTCGACATCGGTCCGGACATGGTCCCCGACGTCACCACCCGCATCAAGATGGGCCAGACCTCCAACGTCATCGCGCTCGTGAAGGCGGACGGCAAGTTCTACACGGCGACCAAGGAAATCAAGGTCACGCTCGGCGGCTGCGGCGGCTGATCGGGCGAGGAGGAGCAACGCATGGGCAATCCGATGAAGATCCGCGCCGCCTCCAAGGACGGCGTGACCGAAGTGAAGGTTCTGATGAGCCACGAGATGGAGACCGGCTTCCGCAAGGATTCCTCCGGCGCCGTCGTGCCGGCCTGGTTCATCGCCGAAGTCGTCGCCAAGCTGAACGGCAAGGAAGTGATGCAGGCGCAGTGGGGACCCTCGGTCTCCAAGAATCCCTACCTCGCCTTCAAGGTGAAGGGCGGCAAGGCCGGCGACAAGATCGCCATCACATGGACCGACAACAAGGGCGATACGCGCACGGACGAGGCGACGGTGACCTAGCATTGGCGCGAGCGCGCGGCGCAACCGCCCGCGCGTTCGGCTCCGCTCCGACAAATCAAGAATTCATCCAGAACGGCGGAGCGTTCTCAGGGAGGGTAGTGATGAGACGTTGGAACTTCGCCCTGGTCGCGATGACCGGGGCCTCGCTGCTCGGCGCGGCGGCGGCTTTCGCGCAGGCGGACAAGTCTATCGAGGGCATCGAGAAGTATCGCGAGGCGCTCAAGGACGGCAATCCGGCCGAACTGTTCGAAGCGTCGGGCGAGGAACTCTGGAAAAAGCCGGCCGGCCCGAACAACGTCTCGCTCGAAAAGTGCGACCTCGGCCTCGGCGCCGGCGTGGTCGACGGCGCCTACGCGCAACTGCCGCGCTACTTCAAGGATACCGACAAGGTCCAGGACGCGGAATCGCGGGTGCTCACCTGCATGTCGACCCTGCAGGGCGTCGACGTCTCCAAATACGTCAACGCCAATTGGGCGAGCCCGGAAAAGGATCAGCTGAACGCGATCGCGACCTTCATCGCCGGCATGTCGAAGGACAAGCCGGTCAAGATCAGCCTTGCGCACCCGAAGGAACAGCAGAGTTTCAACATGGGGAGGCGCATGTTCTACTTCGAGGGCGGCCCGCACGATTTTGCCTGCGCGACCTGCCACGGGCAGGAGGGCGTGCGCATCCGCCTGCAGGACCTGCCGAACATCCCGACGAAGAAGGGCGCCGCCGCCGGCTGGACATCCTGGCCCGCCTATCGCGTCAGCTCCGGACAGATGTGGGGCATGCAATGGCGCCTCGCCGACTGCTTCCGCCAGCAGCGCTTCCCCGAGCCGATCTACGGCTCCGACGTCACCGTCGCGCTCTCCATGTACATGGCGGCGACGTCCAACGGCGCCGTCATGGCGACGCCCGGCATCAAGCGTTGAGGACGGCGACATGAAGAAGATTTCCTGCATTCTCGCCGTTCTCGCGGCGACCCCGGCTCTCGCGGCGGATACCAACTGGGGCGCGGGCGCGGACGACGCCGCCTTCCAGGCCATGCTCAAGGCCGGGTTTCGCGAGAAGGGAATCGCCAAGATTTCGCGTCTCGACCAGGACGCGACGCAGGCCTTCTGCTCCGATCCCAGGCACGCCGTCGACAAGGATTCGGCCAAACAGCGCGAGAAGATCGAGGCCGAGAACATGGCGACGATCAAGTGGCCCGCAGACGGCAAGTGGCTCGGCGACTGGAAGGAGGGCGAGAAGATCGCCCAGAGCGGCCGCGGCCTGACGTCCACGGACAAGGCCGGCGACGTCAACGGCGGCAATTGCTACAATTGCCATCAGATTTCGCCGAAGGAGATTTCCTACGGCACGATCGGCCCGAGCCTCCTGCATTACGGCAAGCTGCGCGGCATGAACGACGAGACGCTGCGCTACACCTGGGGCCGCATCTTCAACGCCAAGGCCTACAACGCGTGCTCGAACATGCCGCGGGCAGGTCACATGGGCATCATCACGGAAGAGCAGATCAGGAACCTGATGGCTCTCCTGCTCGACCCGCAATCGCCCGTCAACCAATAGGACGCCGGGGGCAGGCCGATGAATCGCCGCGAATTCCTGAATGTGCTCGCGGCTGCCGGCGCGTCCGGCATGGCGCCCACGGCGAGTTTCGCGCAGGCCGAAAAGAACGCCGGGCAGGTCTATGACGCGCCGGCCTTCGGCAACGTGTCGTTGCTGCATATCACCGACTGCCATGCGCAGCTTCTGCCGGTCTGGTTCCGCGAGCCGAGCGTCAATCTCGGCGTCGCGGGAATGGCGGGCAGGGCGCCGCATGTCGTCGGCCAGGCCTTCCTCCGGCATTTCGAGATCGAGGCGGATCCGCGTCTCGCGCACGCCTTCACCTATCTCGATTTCGAGCGCTATGCCGGCGTCTACGGCAAGGTCGGCGGCTTCGCGCATCTCGCCACGCTCATCAAGCGCATCAAGGCGCAGCGGCCGGGCGCGCTGCTGCTCGACGGCGGCGATACATGGCAGGGCTCGGGCGTCGCCCTGTGGACCAAAGGCCAGGACATGATCGACGCCGCCAAGGCGCTCGGCGTCGATCTCATGACGCTGCATTGGGAATGCACCTACGGGCAGGAGCGCGTCGAGGAGGTCGCCAGGAGCGACTTCGCCGGCAGGATCGAGATCGTCGCGCAGAACATCAAGACGGCCGATTTCGGCGATCCCGTGTTCAAGCCCTATTCCCTGCGCAACGTGAACGGCGTGAAGGTCGCGATCATCGGCCAGGCGTTCCCGTACACGCCGATCGCCAACCCGCGCTACATGGTCGCCGACTGGACCTTCGGCATCCAGGAAGAGAACATGCAGAAGACCGTCGACGCCGCGCGCGGCGACGGCGCGCAGGTCGTCGTCGTGCTCTCGCACAACGGCATGGACGTCGATCTCAAGATGGCCTCGCGCGTCACCGGCGTCGACGCGATCTTCGGCGGCCACACGCACGACGGCATGCCGCGCCCGACCATCGTGTCCAATCCCGGCGGTAAGACGATCGTCACGAACGCCGGCTCCAACGGCAAGTTCCTTGGCGTTCTCGATCTCGACGTGAAGAACGGCAAGGTCGCCGATTTCCGCTACAGGCTGCTGCCCGTCTTCGCCAACCTGCTGCAACCCGATCCCGTCATGCAGGCGCTGATCCAGAAGGCGCGCGCGCCGTTCGAGGGCAAGCTCAACGAGAAGCTCGCGATCAGCGAGGGCCTGCTCTATCGCCGCGGCAATTTCAACGGCAGTTTCGACCAGCTCATCCTTGATGCGCTTATGCAGGAGAAGAACGCCGAGATCGCCTTCTCGCCGGGCTTCCGCTGGGGCACGACGATCCTGCCGGGCGAAGCAATCGCCATGGAGCATGTGCTCGACCAGACCGCGATCACCTATCCCTACGTGACGCTGACCGAAATGACCGGCGCGCAGATCAAGGACATTCTCGAGGACGTCTGCGACAACCTGTTCAATCCCGATCCCTATTACCAGCAGGGCGGCGACATGGTGCGCGTCGGCGGCATGGCCTATGCCTGCGATCCGACCGCCGCCATGGGCGCGCGCATCACCGAGATGGCGCTGAACGGCAAAGCGATCGAGGCTGGCAAGACTTACAAGGTCGCCGGCTGGGCGCCTGTCGCCGAAGCCGCTAAGGACGCCGGCGGCGAGCCGATCTGGGACCTGGTGGCCCGCAACCTGCGCGCGCGAAAGACCGTCGGCCCGCCAGTCCTGAACCTGCCGAGACTGAAGAACGTCGACGGCAATCCCGGCATCGCCGCCTGACGCCTGTTGCATGAGGAGGAGCCCATGACCGCTTTACGCCGAGCCCTGCAGGGGATCGCGCTCGCCTTTCTCCTCGTCGCGGGCGCGACGCCTGCGCTCGCGGGCGACAAGGTCGTCTATCACTTCGACAATACGGCCGACCAGGCGCTGAAGGGCCTGCGCAACATCCGCAACCACCTCGATGTCGCGCCCGACACGAAGATTGTCGTCGTGGCCCATGCCGACGGCGTCGATTTCCTGCTCGATGGAGCCAAGGACCCCAAGGGCGGCGCCGAATATGCGCCGCTGATCTCCGGCCTGAAGGCGGCCGGCGTGACCTTCGAGGTCTGCGAGATCACCATCAAGCGGCGCAATATCGCCAGGGACAGGTTCGTGATGGACGCCGACTTCACGCCCTCGGGCGTGGTCCGCATCGCGCAGCTCCAGGCGCAGCAGCATTTCGCCTACATCAAGCCCTGACGATGAAACGGCCGATCGGTCTCGTCGGGTCCGCATGCTCTCCGCAGACAGGTCCGAGGCGCATATGGCGATCACACGGCGCGACGTTCTGACCGGGGCGGCCGCGGCCGGCGGGCTGCCGCTTGCGCGCTACGATCTGTGTATGCCTGCGTTCGCGGCCGGCGAAGACGGGCGCGTCGGTCCGCCGGTCAGGGACCGGCCGATCCGGAAGCTCGCGCCGCACGTCTTCATGGTCGAGGCGCCGGACGGATTCCCCACGCCGGAAAATCAGGGCCTGATGTCCAACGTCGTCTTCGTCGTCGGCACGGAGGGCGTCGTCGTGGTCGACAGCGGCGCCTCGCTGCAGATCGCCCAGATGACCATCCGGCAATTGCGCACGATCACGAAGACCCCCGTCATCGGCATCGTCAACACGCATTATCACGGCGATCACTGGCTGGGGAACCACGGCTTCGTCGAGGCCTACGGCCAGGATGTTCCGATCTACGCGCATGCCGGCGCGCGCAACGCGATCGAGGGCGCGACCGGGATTTCCTGGCGCGACAGCATGTTGAAATGGACGAACCGGGCCTCGGCCGGCACGCGCATCGTCCCGCCCAACAAGGATGTCGGGCACGGCTTCTCGATATCGCTCGGCGACGCGACGCTGCGCGTCCATCATTACGGCGCGGCGCACACGCCGTTCGACCTCGCGATCGAGATCCCCGAGGACCGGGTCATGTGCGTCGGCGACATCATGATGGACCGGCGCATCGCCAACATGGACGACGGCTCCTACAAGGGCACGCTCGACGCCATCGACGCATTGGTCGCCAACAGCAGGACGAATGTCTGGGTTCCCGCGCACGGCGACGCCGGGCAGGCCGTGCTCGAATGGCAGCGCTCGCTGTTCCAGGGCATCTACGAGGCCTGCATGCAGGCGGTGCGGGAGAGCATCCCGCTCGAGGGCGCGCTCGCCGTCGCCATGAAGGACCCGCGCGTCGCCGCCAAGGCGGCGGAGACCCGGGGCTGGGCCAACAATATCGGCAAATACGTCAGTCTCGCCTATCTCGAGGCGGAGCAGGCGCAGTTCTGAAAGGCGTCGGAACGGCCGGACGGCCGGCGTTCGACTTTCCGTGGCGAGCCGGCGTCCGGCGCGCTATGCTGGCGATGATATAACTGAAGCCGGTAGCCGATGCCGCCCGACATGACGACCAGCCAAGGGAACACGCCCGGGCGATGAGCGGCCTGCCTGCCGATCTCTGGCGGACCGTCGCCCTGACGTTGCAACTGGCCGCGCTGACGACCGTGATCCTGCTCGTCGTCTCCACGCCGCTCGCCTGGTGGCTCGCGCGTTCGACGGCGCGCTGGAAGGAGGTCGTCGCCGCCTTCGTCTCGCTGCCGATCGTCCTGCCGCCGACCGTGCTCGGCTTCTATCTGCTGGTCGCGCTCGGACCGCAGGGCCCCGGCGGCGCGATCGCGAACCTGTGGGGCGGCCGCACGCTCGCCTTCACCTTCGAAGGTCTCGTGATCGGCTCGATCGTCTATTCCCTTCCCTTCGTCGTGCAGCCCGTCCGCAATTCCTTCGTCGCGATGGGCGACCGGCCGCTGGAAGCGGCGGCGACGCTGCGCGCCTCGCCGTGGCGCGCCTTCTGGACGGTGGCGCTGCCGATGGCGAGCCCCGGCCTGCTCACCGGCGCCATTCTCGGCTTCGCGCACACGATCGGCGAGTTCGGCGTCGTCCTGATGATCGGCGGCAATATTCCCGGCCGCACGCGCGTCCTCTCGACCGCGATCTTCGACTATGTCGAAAATTCGCAATGGCGCGAGGCGAACATTCTGGCGGGCGGCATGGTCGCCTTCGCCTATCTCGTCGTGCTCGCGATGATCCTGCTGGAGAAGCGCGTCGCGGGAGCTCGCGCGTGACGGCGCCCGGCCTCGACGCGCGTTTCCGCGGACGTATCGGCGCCTTCACGCTCGACGCCGCCTTCACCGCGCCGGCGCGCGGCGTCACGGCGCTGTTCGGACCTTCCGGCTGCGGCAAGACCAGCGTGCTGCGCTGCCTCGCCGGGCTGCAGCGGCTGGAGGGCCATTGCGCGCTCGATGGCGAGATCTGGCAGGACGCGTCGCGTTTCGCGCCGGCCCACCGCCGGGCCATCGGCTACGTCTTTCAGGAGCCGAGCCTCTTTCCGCACATGTCCGTGCGCCGCAACCTTCTCTACGGCGCGCCGCGCAGGGCGGCGGGCGCGCCGGCGATCGGCTACGACGAGGCGATCGAGCTGTTCGGTTTGGCAAGCCTCCTCGAACGCTCGCCGCGCCATCTGTCCGGCGGCGAGCGCCAGCGCGTGGCCCTGGGCCGCGCGCTGCTCAGCCAGCCGCGTCTCCTGCTGATGGACGAGCCGCTCTCGGCGCTCGACGCGGCCGCCAAGGACGAAATCCTGCCCTATCTCGAACGACTGCACGCGCAACTCGTCCTGCCGGTCGTCTATGTCACGCACGATCTGCGCGAGGTCGAACGCCTCGCCGACCATCTCGTGCTGATGGAGAAGGGGCGCGTGATCGCCGCCGGCCCGCTCGCCGCGCTGCTTGGCGATCCCGCGCTGCCCTTCGCCCGCTCGCGCGAAGCGGCCGTGATGCTCGACGCCGTCGTCCGCGCGTACGATTCCCGCTACGGCCTGCTCGAACTCGACGTCGCGGGCGGCAGCTTTCTCACGCCGGCGGCGGAAGCCGCCATCGGGGAGCCGCGTCGCCTGAGGGTCACGGCCGGCGACGTCAGCCTCGCGGTCGCGCCTCCGGGCCCGAGCTCCATCGTCAACATTCTGCGCGCGCGCATCTTGCATGCGACGACGACCGGAGAAGCGGAAATGCTCGTCGTCCTCGGTCTCGGCGAAAGCGGCTCGGGCGCGCGCCTGCTGGCGCGCGTCACGCGCCGCTCGTGGGAGACGCTCGGCCTTGCCGAAGGCATTGCCGTCTACGCGCAGGTGAAGGGCGTCGCGCTCGCGCGCGGCGGGACGGCGGTGGATTGAGATCGGGCGCGGCGCCTCATCCGATGATGGCGACCGCGCGGGTCCATCCGGCCGATGCGCGCGCGATCTTCACGGGGAAGCACGAGACGGCGAAGCCCGTCGCCGGCAGGACCTCGAGATTGTGCAGCTTCTCGATGTGGCAATAGCCGATGTGTCTGCCGGCCTTGTGGCCTTCCCAGATCAGCTTCGCGTCGTGCGTTAGCGCAAATTTCTTCGCTGTATGCACGAAGGGCGCGTCCCAGCTCCAGCCGTCGATGCCGGTCAGCCGCACGCCGCGCTCCAGCAGATACATGGTCGCCTCGTAGCCCATGCCGCAACCCGACGTGACACAATCGGCCTCTCCGTATTTCAGGCCCGCGCTCGTATTCACCACGACGATATCGAGCGGCCGCAATTCGTGGCCGATGCGTTTCAGCTCGGCCTCGACGTCCGCCGCCGTGGCGACATAGCCGTCGGGAAAATGGCGGAAGTCGAGCTTCACGCCCGGCTGGAAGCACCATTCCAGCGGCACCTCGTCGATCGTCCAGGCGCGCTGGCCGCGGTTCATCGTGGGATGAAAGTGCCAGGGCGCGTCGAGATGCGTGCCGTTGTGCGTGGACAATTGCACGCGCTCGACCGCCCAGCCTTCTCCATCGGGCAGATCCTCGGCCTTCAGGCCGGGAAAGTAAGGCAGGATTTGCGGCAGGCTCTGCTTGTGGTCGATGTAGTCGATCGTGGGATGCAGGCCCGGCGGATCGGCGGGCACGTCGTTCTGCAGGGGAACGGACAGATCGATGATCTGGCGCGGCATGTTTCCTCCATCGTCTCGCCTTGCAAAGAAGCCTATCAGCATTCGCGCCGGGAGAAATCGGCGCGTCAGCGTGCGGCGCCCAATCGGCGCGTCAGCGCGCGGCGCTCATGCCTTTCAGCAACGAGGCGAGCGCGGGCGCCGCGCTGCCGATGGCCATGGCGATGAGGCACAGAATGGCGATGCGCCGATAGGCCTGTTCCGAACCGAGTTCGAACAGGCGCGCCCCGACCCAATTGCCGATCCAGAAGCCGGGCAGGGAAAGGACGGCCAGCATCAGAATGTCGCGCGTCACGAGGCCGAGCGCGATCGCGCTCGCGAGCCCGGTGAAGACGGTGATCTGGAACACGACCAGCATGGACGCGCGGATCGCCTCGTGGCTGAGCGACGAGGACATGAAATAGGTCACGACCGGCGGCCCGGGCATGGAGGCGAGGCCGTTGAACAGGCCGGCGACGAGACCGTAGACGACGGCGCGCATCGGGCCGAACGGCTTGCCGGTCGCGCCCGCCCGCGCGATCGAGAAGACAGCGGCCGTCGTGAACAGCGCGATGGCGACGCGCGCGGCCTCGGCCGGAATATGCTTCAGCAGGAAGACGCCGGCCGGGGTCGCGGCGGCGGCGGCGAAGGCGATGCGCCGGATCGACGGCCAGTGGCAGGCCGTCATCGCGCGGCGCGCGCCGAACACGCCGCCCGCCGCGACGATGCACATGGTGACCGGCACGGCTTGCGCCGGCGGCATCAGGATTCCGAGCATGGGCACGGCCGCGAGCGCGAAGCCGAAACCGGTCAGCCCGCGCAGAACCGCCGCGGCGAAGACGAACGTCGCCACGCCGACCGCCATCGCAATCGTCAAGCCCTGCATGATCCTGCGTTTCCTGCGCCCAACGTTTACAAGCGCGGGGGGATGGGCCACAAGCGCGGGCGGCCGATTTCGGCCTCCGGCAACGAGTTGGCGCCGCCATGCGCATCGATGGACGCGAATACCGCACGATCTGGCTCGACGGCGACGGGCGGCGCGTCCACGTCATCGACCAGACGCTGCTGCCGCATCGGCTCGAAACGCGCGTCCTCTCCAGCGCCGCGGAGGCCGGGCGCGCCATCGCCGACATGATCGTGCGCGGGGCGCCGCTGATCGGCGTCGCCGGCGCCTACGGCCTGGCGCTGGCGGTCGCAGAAGACCCCTCGGACGCGGCGCTCGACACGGCATGCGCGATGCTGCTGGCGACCCGGCCGACGGCCTCGAACCTGCGCTGGGCCCTCGATCGCGTTCGCGCGGCCGTCGCCGCGGCGCCCGTCGGCGAGCGCCGCGCGATCGCCTATGCGGAAGCCTCGCGAATTGCCGAAGAGGACGTCGCCGCCTGCGCCGCCATCGGCGAGCACGGCGCCGCGATCATCCGGAACCTGGCCGCGCGGAACAACGGCCGCCGGCTGAACATCCTCACCCATTGCAACGCCGGCTGGCTGGCGACCGTCGATTGGGGAACGGCGCTCGCGCCGATCTACAAGGCGGCGCGCGCCGGCGTCGATCTGCATGTCTGGGTGGACGAGACGCGCCCGCGCAACCAGGGCGCGAGCCTCACCGCTTTCGAACTCGTCGGGGAGGGCGTGCCGCATACGGTGATCGCCGACAATGCCGGCGGCCATCTGATGCAGCACGGTCTCGTCGACATGTGCATCGTCGGCAGCGACCGCACGACGCGCGCGGGCGACGTCTGCAACAAGATCGGCACCTATCTGAAGGCGCTCGCCGCGCACGACAACGGCGTGCCCTTCTATGCGGCGCTGCCGACCTCGACCATCGACTGGCGCATTTCCGATGGATTGAGGGACATTCCGATCGAGCAGCGCAACGCGCGCGAGGTCACGCATATCGCGGGCCGCGGTCCCGACGGCGCGATCGTCGAGGTGCAGCTGACGCCCGACGGATCGCCCGCGCGCAACGACGCTTTCGACGTGACGCCCGCCCGCCTCGTGACGGCCATCGTGACCGAGCGCGGCCTGTGCGCGGCGAGCGCCGAAGGACTTCGCGCGCTCTATCCCGATCTCGCAGGTTAGGCGCCGGGCGCCGAGCACGGGGTCGGATGGATCGAACGCAGGATTTGCCCCCTGGGGCCGGCGCCCGCGTTCAGACGGTCTTGCCGGGGGACGCGGGCCTTCTCTGCGGGCGCGCCCCCGTCGGCTGCAATTCGATCAGCGCGCCGCCGAGCATCACGTTGACCAGCCGCAGCATCAGCGCGATCTGCGCCTGCATGATCTGCCGCAGGTGCGGGCAATTCGCCATCGAGCCCTTGCGGATTCGATAGCCGCTGCGCGGGTCGTGCTCGACATAGCCGAGCTCCATCAGCTTGACCACCTTGCGGCGCACCGTCGTGCGCGGCATGCCGGTGATTTCGGCCAGCGGCAGCAGGCGCACATAGGCGTAGTCTTCCTCGATGCGCGTGTTGATCGAACCGTAGCGGTGGGCCTTGGCGGGATCGCTCATCACATGTCCGATGCTGGCGACCGAAATCGCGGCCAGGATGAAATAGCTGTCGGTGTCGCCCTTGAAGCGTTGGGTCACCAGCCGGGACATTTCCATGAAATACTGGTTGAAGCCGAAGGTGATGATCAGGCTGTTGTCGCGCGCCGCCTTGCGCTGGAGTCTGGCCTTCATTGCAATCCTGCCGCGCTTGGCGCTCCCGATGTCCATTCTGGACACAGCCCGGCTTGCGCCGTCAACCGGCGATTTTGCACAGTGCCGCCGGGGCAGGTCCTGCAATAAAGCGGCAGGCTTAGAGGGAGGCAGGCTGGCGCATCGGCCGGCTGGGAAGAGACGAGCCGTTCGATCGGTCCGTTTCTTCCCCCTGCCCTGTCGGACAAGCGACTCAACCGTTCCGCGTCAGCACGACGAGTTGATAGAGGCCGCCGAAGAAGCGCTGCGGACGGGTCGATATCGTGAGCGGCGGCGCGAACTCCGCGACAGGACGCCGCCAGAGGTCGAGCGCGAAGGGTTCGAGCAGCGCCAGGACCGGCCGCATCAGCCAGGCCAGCGGATTGCGCCGGCGCGGGGGCGCATAGTCGATCACGACGACCTTGCCGCCGGGCTTCACGACCCGCAGCGTCTCGGCGAGCGTGCGGCGGCGGACGTCCTCCGGCTGCTCGTGCAGCAGGAAGAACAGCACGGCGCGGTCGAACCGCGCATTCGCAAAGTCCATCCGCGCCGCATCCATCAGATGCGTGCGCGCCGGCGCATCCGCGGCAAGCTTGGCGCGGAGATTGTCGACCTGGATCGCCAGCGCGTCGATCACGTCGAGATTACCGCGGCGCGACGCGACACGCGCGGCGAGCGCGCCGGTGAAATCGCCGTAGGCGCAGGCGACCTGCAGCGTCCGGCCGCCGAAATCGGGCCCGAGCGCGTCGATCGCGGCGTCGCGCAGGCGCCGGTAATTGCCCCACAGGATCGCATCGACCAGCCATTGCCGCTCGAACAGGCGCACCGCGCGCGGATGCACATAGGCCCACCAATATTGATCGAGCAGATAGGCGGGCGGCGCATATGCCGGCCGCTGTGCGACTCCTGCGCGGTCCGCCATATCTGCGGCCTCGTCGCGAAAATCTTCCCTGTGGAGAGCGTCCATCACGACGCGATCAAGCGCCGATTCCGGCAGCGCTGCGTTGCGCTGCCGCAAAGCAGACGCAGTCAGCCCTTCAGGAAATCTTCGACGAGCGCGATCTGATCGGCGACGTTGAGCGCCGGCGCATGGCCGCATCCCTTGATCTCGACCAGGCGGCAGCGCGGATTTTCCAGCGGCATGCGCAGGGCCGCGTCGCGCAGCAGCAGGTCGGAATTCTCGCCGCGCAGGCACAGCATGGCGCAATCGAGTTTGCGCCACTCGTCCCATTGCGCGTAATCGTTCGGCTGCTGCGTGAATTGCATCACCATGTTGGGATCGTAATGCGGCGTGACGCCGCCATCGGGCAGCCGTCGCGTCGAACTCTCGGTCAGCCGACGCCATTGCGCATCCGAAAGCCAGCCGTAGGGCAGGTAGACCTGGCGGAAATAGGCTTCCAGTTCGCTGACGCGCTCGAAGCGCGGCGGCTTGCCGGCATAGCCGCGAATACGCTCGATCGCGGCAGGATTCAGCTCCGGCCCGATGTCGTTGAGCACGAGCCGCTTGATGCGGCCTTTCAACGATCCCGAGCCGGCGCGCATGGCGATGGCGCCGCCCATCGACGTGCCGACCCAGTCGAACGTCCGCCAATCCAGGGCGTCGAGCAAGGCGGTCGCGAGCTGCGCGTAGAAATCGAGCGAATATTCGGTCTCGGGCTTCGGGCTCCATTGCGACAGGCCGCGCCCGATCGTGTCGGGCGCGATAATGTGCCAGCGCGGCGACAGGGCCTCCGCCAGATCGTCGAAATCGCGGCTGGTGCGCGCCAGCCCGTGCCACATCACCAGCTTCGGCTTTCCCGCCTCGCCCCATTCCATGTAGTGCAATTCGCGGTCGAGGACGGTGATGTAGTTCGAGACGGGTCCGCTCATGATTTCGGTTCCGCGCGCAATTTGCCGACGATGCCGGTCGGGAAGAAATAGACCGACAGGATGAAGAGAATGCCGAGCCACAGAAGCCAGCGGTCGGGATTGAAGAAATTGGCGATGAAGCCTGCGCCTGCATTGTTCAGCGCGCCGAAGGCCGCGCCCATCAAGGTCTGCAGGTAGTTTTCAGCCATCACGAACAAGGCTGCGCCAAGAATCGCGCCATAGAGCGTGCCCATGCCGCCGATGACGACGATGAGCAATATGTCGATCATGATGTTGAACGAGAGGCTCGTGTCCGGCCCCGTGTAGCGCAGCCACAACGCGTTGAGCGCGCCCGCGCAGGCCGCGAAGACCGCGCCCAGCACATTGGCCGCCGTGCGGTGGTAGATGATGCGATAGCCGAGCGCCTCGGCCCGGAACGGGTTCTCGCGGATCGCCTGCAGCACGCGGCCGAAGGGCGATTCGACGATGCGCAGCATGACGAGGAAGAGCACGACGACGCTGAGGAAGACCAGATAATAGGAGAGCGTGCGGCCGGTGATCGCAATGTCGAACGGTCCGTTCTCGATCAGCCTGAAGCCCGGACGCAGGACCTCCGGCACGCGAAACGTGCGCCCGTCCTCGCCGCCCGTCAGCCATGACAATTGCGAGGCGAGCACCGCGAAGGCGCTGGCTACGGCCAGCGTCACCATCGCGAAGAAGATCGTCTGCACGCGCAGCGAGAACAGGCCAATGGCGAGCGCGAGGATCGCCGCGACGACGATGGCCGCCGCAAGCCCGAGAAAGATCGCGCCCCAGGAGGGGCCAAGCGCGTAGAGCGTGAGCGCGATCCCGTAGGCGCCGATGCCGAAGAACATCGTATGCGCGAAGGAGACGATGCCGGCATAGCCGAGCAGCAGGTCGTAGGAGGCGACGAGCAGCGCGAAGACGCAGATCTTGGCCGCGACATTCAGCGGCTTCGCGCCCGGAAACAGGAAGGGCGCGAGCGCGAGCGCTGCGATGACGAGGATGAGCAGGCCGGTGAAAACCTTGCCGCGGGGCGGATTGCCGGACAGGATCATGGCCTTACCTGCTCGTCACGGGATAGAGGCCGCGCGGCCGCCACAGCAGGATCGCCACCATCAGCGCGATGTTGGAGACGAGCGCGAGTTTCGGCGCGAGGAAGCCCGCGTAATTGGCGAGCAGGGCCAGCAGGATCGAGCCGATGAAACAGCCCCCGACCGAGCCGAGGCCGCCGATGATGATGACGATGAAGGTCGTCACCGTCATCTCGCCGCCGATGGAAGCATGCGCCTGTTCGCGGTAGAGCGCCCACATCAGGCCGCCGAGACCGGCGAGCGCCGAGCCTGCCATGAACACGCCGACGAACAGGCGGCGGATGCGATATCCGAGCGCCTCGACCATCTCGCCGTTCTCGACGCCCGCGCGAATGAGCAGGCCGAGCTTGGTGCGCGTGAGCGTGAATTGCAGAGCCGCGAAGACGATCAGGCCGACGACGACGGCGAGCAGCCGGTATTTTTCCACCGCCGCGCCGCCGAGCGGGATCGAGCCGCGCAGCGCCGCGGGCAGCGGCAGCGGGTTCATCTGCGGGCCGAAACTCGCATAGAGCAATTGCTCGATGACGATCAGGCCGCCCATGGTGATGAGGATCTGCTTCAGATGCTGGCCGTAGACGGGCCGCACGAGCAGGCGTTCGAAAGCGTAGCCGGCGACGCCCGTCACGATCATGGCGAGAATCATGGCCGGAAGCAGCGCCATCAAATTGCTGGCGAGCTGGTCCGACTGCATCAGCGCGGCCATCGGCGCGAAGACGACGACCGCGACATAGGCGCCGACCGCCACGAATGCGCCGTGGCCGAAATTCATCACGTCCATCAGGCCGAAGACGAGGGTGAGGCCCGACGCCATGGCGAAGATCATCATGCCCATGGCGAGGCCCGCGAGCGTCAGCGTGGTCCATGTCGAGAACGAGCCGACGAGCGGGATCGCGACCAACGCGAGAATGACGGGCAGGAGAACCGGGAGATAATCGGTCCTCTGCTGCGGCAGCGCCGCGCCTGCGTCGGAAGTCGTCTGGATTGCGGTCATTGGTTGCTGTCCAGGCTGAGGCCGAGCAGGCGCGTCTGCAGGCTTTCGTCGGCGGCGAGATCGGCCATGGCGCCGGAATGCACGATGCGGCCGGAATCCATGACATGCACGAGATCGCCGACTTCCTGCGCGACGCGGAAATTCTGCTCGACCAGCAGGATGGTCGCGCCCGAGCGCGCGATTTCCTTCAGGCATTCGATCAGCGCCGAAACGATGGCCGGCGCAAGGCCCTTGGTCGGCTCGTCGATCAGCAGGAGCTTGCGCTCCTCCACGATCGCGCGCGCAATGGAGAGCATCTGCTTCTGGCCGCCGGACAGCGTGCCGGCGCGCGACAGCCAGAATTTCTTCAGAGCGGGGAAGAAGCCGAAAATCCAGTCGAGGCGCTTCTCGTCCGGCGCGCCGTTTCTCGCGGCGAGAACGAGATTTTCCTTCACGGTGAGATCGGAAAAGATCGCCATCGTCTCGGGCACGTAGGCGACGCCGGCGCAGGCGATGTCGGGCGTGGAAGCCTTGTCGATCGCCGCGCCCTCGAGATGGATTGCGCCCTGCGAGGCCGGCCAGAGCCCCATGATCGTGCGCAGCGTCGTCGTCTTGCCGGCGCCGTTGCGGCCGAGCAGCATGGTCGTGCGGCCCTTGGGCGCGACGAGGTCGACGCCGTGCAGGATGTGGTAGCGGCCGATATGCGTGTGCACGCCGGAGAGGGTGAGGAGCGCGTCGTTCATCGGATCGCTCTACCGCACGGCGCGAACGAGCATCCTGTCATCCCCGCGAAAGCGGGGATCCAGGGCGCGTGAAGCGATGCTGCGCATTCTGGATTCCCGCTTTCGCGGGAATGACAGATGGGGCTGGAGGCAAGCCTGCTCATGCCGCGGCGCCCTTGTCTTTCGGCGCGATGCCGAGATAGGCCTCCTGCACGACAGGGCTTGCGATCACGGCCGCCGGCTCGCCGTCGGCGACGCAGTCGCCGTTGGTCAGCACGATGATGCGGTCGGCGAGCGAGCGCACCACGTCCATCTTGTGCTCGACCAGCAGGATGATTTTCGATCTGTCCTGCTTGAGGCGCGCAATGAGGTCGAGCACGACGGGCGCCTCGTCGACGCTCATGCCCGCCGTCGGCTCGTCGAACATGAAGACGCGCGGCTCCAGCGCCATCATCAGCGCCACTTCCAGCTTGCGCTGGTCGCCGTGCGACAGCGCGGCCGCCGTATGGGCGCGCTTGTTTTCCAGCGCCACGCTCTGCAGGATTTCGTCGGCGCGCGAAATCAGTTCGCGGCGCAGGCTCCACGGGCGCAACATGTCGTAATGCACGCCCGCCTTAGCCTGCACGGCGAGACGCACGTTTTCCGCGACGCTGAGATTGGGAAAGAGATTGGTGAGCTGGAAGGCCCTGCCCAATCCGCGCCGCGCGCGCAGCGGCGCGCTTTCGGCGGTGATGTCGACATTGTCGAGCAGCACCTGACCTTCGCTCGCGCGCAACTGGCCGGAGATCAGGTTGAAATAGGTGGTCTTGCCCGCGCCGTTCGGCCCGACGATGGCGGTCAGTTCGCCCGGCCGGAACGTGCAGGAGACATGATCGACCGCGACATGCCCGCCGAAGCGGATCGTCAGGTCGCGCGTTTCGAGCGAGACGGACATGGGATTGGCGCTGGCCCCCTCCCTAGCCCTCCCCCGTATCTGACCGAAGTCGGCAACAGCCGACTTCGTGTCTGCGGGAGAGGGGACAGACTTGGATATCGGCGAGATTTCGCAAGGCAGGAATCCCTGCCGCCCCCTCTCCCGCTTTGGCGAGAAAGAGTTAGGGGAGGGGGCGCTGCGAGCCCCCTACTGCTTGTTGCGGATCGGAACCTGCATGTCCTCGATCTTCAGCTCGCGCGTCAGCTCGAGCCGCGCCCAGGGCTTGCTCGTGTCGGTCGACACCTTGAAGGCGTACATCGACTGCAGCGCCTGATGGTCTTCCTTGCGGAACATCATCTTGCCCTTGGGCGTGTCGAATTCCATGCCTTCCATCGCCGTGATCAGCTTTTCCGTGTCGGTCGACTTCGCCTT
>JBDHTL010000050.1:0-22489 GCA_039808645.1 Rhodoblastus sp.
ATATCGACCACGGCAAGTCGACGCTGGCCGACCGCCTGATCCAGACGACCGGCGGTCTGGCGGAGCGCGAGATGGTGGAGCAGGTGCTCGATTCCATGGACATCGAGCGCGAGCGCGGCATTACCATCAAGGCCCAGACCGTCCGCCTCGACTACAAGGCCAAGGACGGCAAGACCTACGTGCTGAACCTTATGGACACGCCCGGCCACGTCGACTTCGCCTACGAAGTGTCGCGGTCGCTGGCCGCCTGCGAGGGCTCGCTGCTGGTCGTCGACGCCTCGCAGGGCGTGGAGGCCCAGACCCTCGCCAACGTCTATCACGCGCTCGACGCGGGCCACGAGATCGTGCCGGTGCTCAACAAGATCGACCTGCCCGCCGCCGAGCCCGATCGCATCAAGCAGCAGATCGAGGACGTGATCGGCCTCGATGCGTCCGACGCCGTGCCGATCTCGGCCAAGACCGGCCTCGGCATACCCGACGTGCTGGAAGCCATCGTCTCGCGCCTGCCGCCGCCCAGGGGCGACGAGAAGGCGCCGCTGAAGGCGCTGCTCGTCGACAGCTGGTACGACCCCTATCTCGGCGTCGTCGTGCTCGTGCGCATCATCGACGGCGAGATGAAGAAGGGCCAGAAGATCCTGATGATGGGCACCGACGCCCATTACGAGATCGACCGGATCGGCGTCTTCCGGCCGAAGATGGAGAATGTCGAGAAACTCGGCCCGGGCGAGGTCGGCTTCATCACCGCGCAGATCAAGCAGGTGGCCGACACCCGCGTCGGCGACACGATCACCGACGAGAAGAAGCAATGCGCCGAGGCGCTCGCCGGCTTCAAGCCGGCGCAGCCTGTGGTGTTCTGCGGCCTGTTCCCGGTCGACGCCGCCGATTTCGAGGAGCTTCGCGCAGCGATGGGCAAGCTGCGCCTCAACGACGCAAGCTTCTCCTACGAGATGGAATCCTCGGCCGCGCTCGGCTTCGGTTTTCGCTGCGGGTTTCTCGGCCTGCTGCATCTGGAGATCATCCAGGAGCGCCTGCACCGCGAGTTCAATCTCGACCTGATCGCGACCGCGCCATCGGTCATCTACAAGATCCACATGACCAACGGCGACGTGATGGAGATGCACAATCCCGTCGACATGCCAGACGTCGTCAAGATCGACCACATCGAGGAGCCCTGGATCAGGGCGACGATCCTCACCCCCGACGATTATCTCGGCGCGGTGCTGAAGCTCTGCCAGGACCGGCGGGGTAGCCAAGTCGATCTCAACTATGTCGGCAAGCGCGCGATGGTCACCTACGACCTGCCGCTCAACGAAGTCGTTTTCGATTTCTACGACCGCCTGAAATCGATCTCGAAGGGCTACGCCTCCTTCGACTACCAGCTGACCGACTATCGCGAGGGCGACCTCGTGAAGATGAACATCCTCGTCAACGCCGAACCGGTCGACGCGCTGTCCATGCTCGTGCATCGCACGCGCGCCGATTCACGCGGACGCGCGATGGTGGAGAAGCTGAAGGAGCTGATCCCGCCGCACATGTTCCAGATCCCGATCCAGGCGGCGATCGGCGCCAAGATCATCGCCCGCGAAACCGTGCGCGCGCTGCGCAAGGACGTGACGGCGAAATGCTACGGCGGCGACGTCAGCCGCAAGCGCAAGCTGCTGGAGAAGCAGAAGGAAGGCAAGAAGCGCATGCGGCAATTCGGCAAGGTCGAGATTCCGCAGGAGGCGTTTATTGCGGCGCTGAAGATGGATGGTTGAGGCTTCGCGCCGTCATTGGGAGCCAAAGGGCTACGCGAGGCGCGCGCCCGATGCCGGGCTTCACGAATCCATTCGGGCGTCATCGACCGCCGCAGCGGGCGGACGGTCGATCCGGCGAATTGCGCGTACTGGCGGGGTGGGCGCCGCTACGCCTTCCTGAACAGCGCATAGGCCGCGCCGACCGCCAGCAGCATCGCGCCCACGGTCGCCGCCTTCAGTTGCGCCTGATCGGAATAATCCATCGAGATCGCCTTGTTGAGCAGCGCGATCATGGCGATCTTCATCACCTTCTCGACCGGGATTTCGTGCGAGCGCACGATGGCCGCCAGCGCCTTCACGAGTTCGTAGCCGACCACGAGGATCAGGCCGGAATTGAACAGCGACAGAAGCTCGTCGACGTCGATGACATATTTCGCCGGCGTGTCGTTGGTGACGCCCTGCCACAGCAGCATGAGCAGATGGGCCGCGCCGAAGAAGCAGCCGACGAGCACGACGGCGATGACGATGTAGACGGGGATGGAGGCGAAGGCGACGACGCGGTCGAGGATGTCGGGCGCTTCGTGCTCCGGCTGTTGGGTTTCTTCTGTATCGCTCATGGCCCGCTCAAGTTCTTCTCTGCCTTCGATGAACGCGATGCGCAGCTCCCGGTCAAGCCTCGCATCCTTGGTAATGGCAACGGCATTGCGCGATCAGCGGATCGTCGCCTTCGACGCGATAGCGAGCCGATGCTCCTGCGTGGGACGCCGCGACCACCAGTCTGACAGCGCGCCGCGCAGAGGCTCGGATTGCCGGTTCCCTGAAACGGCGTACGCGCGCATTCCTTGATGAGGCCGTTGCGCCGCGCGAGCAATTTGGATCGGTCGCCTGCCAGTGCAGGTAGTCGTCCCAGGCGCTGGCCAAGAATACGGGCCTCATGGCGCGCCGTCCTTGCGAGCGCAGCGAAGCAATCCATCCCCGGATGATGATCGTCATTCCGCGAGCTTCCGCGCCTTGCGCTCGCCAGCGTCGAGTTCGGCGATGGACTTCGCCAGTCGCTCGACATTCTTCGGACTGCGCAGCAGATAGGCCGTCTCCTCCCGCCGAGCCGCAATTTTGGATTCGGAAACAGGATTATTGCGCCGCTAGCACGCGTCGCGAAGGCAAGCGATCGCCTTTTCCAGCTTGGCGGACACGACCGACAAGTCGCCGGGCTTCCTGCGAAACGGACTTTCGAGATATAGCCGCTTGTTCACCTCGATCATGATCGCGCAGACATTGGCGTGACCTGCATAGACTGTAGGCATGAGCGCCCCGGCGAACGGGGCGTTGAAGCCGACGCTGCAACCGCCCTCCGCAAGGATCTCGGCCAGACGGCGCACATGCGGCCCCGGCGTGTCGAAGCCTATACAAAAATCCGGCATGACCGCGCCGTTATGGAAGAAACTGGCCTGATAGTCCGAGAAGCTGTGAGCATCGAGCAGGACCACCGGATGGGTCGCGAGCGCGCGCGCGACTGCCGCCTCCAGCTGCGCGTGATGACGCGCATAGGCGTCGAGGATCGAGGCCATGTCGGGGTTCTCGCGCAGCGGACGGCCCTCGAGCGTCTGCGTATAGGCGATGCCGAGGCCGCGGGCCTGCAGCGGATCGTCGGGCAACCGTTCGACGTCACACCAGATGCGTGCATACGGGAACGAAATCATCTCGTCCGCGGCCGCAAACAGCGTTTCAACGTACCAGTCGGTCGTGAGGTCGATTTCCGGTTCCGGATCGATGAGATAGCTCTCCCGAGAAGGCAGACGTGGCGACGAATGGGGATTGTGGGCGATGATACGACGCATGGTCGCGATCCTGCCGGACGCGAACGCCCATGTCCAATCGCCTTGCGTTCGCGCAAGCGCTGCCCTCACCCCCGCAAGTAGGCGCAATTCGTCAGATACACCGTCCGCCCGCTGCGGCGGCCGATGACGCCTGACAGGACCGGCGCCTCTGAAATGCCGAGGCTTTTGGCTTTGGCTGCGCTATCGCCTATGCTGGCCTGGCATCGAGAGGAAACAGGCCACAAGTTCAATGAGTTTCACCGACATCGCGACCCGGGCGTACAATCATTCGTTCCGGCTCGATCCGGTCCTGCGGACCCTTCTCGACACGGACTTCTACAAGCTGCTCATGCTCCAGATGATCTGGCGCAAGCACCGCGACGTCCCCGTCGCCTTCGGCATCGTCAACCGCACGTCCGCGGTGCGCGTCGCCGACGAAATCCCCGAGGCCGAACTGCGCGAACAACTCGACCATGCGCGCACGCTGCGTTTCTCGGCGCGCGAAAGGATCTGGCTCGCGGGCAACACGTTCTATGGCGTCCGCCAGATTTTCCAGCCCGATTTCATCGAATGGCTGGCCGACTTCCAGCTGCCCGAATACGAACTCGAAAGGCGCGACGGCCAGTACGAACTCACCTTCCACGGCGCCTGGCCCTACACGACCATGTGGGAAATTCCGGCGCTGTCGATCATCAACGAATTGCGCGCCCGAAAGGTGCTGCACGGAATGGGGCGCTTCGAACTTGACGTGCTCTACGCCCGCGCCAAGGCGAAGCTGTGGAGCAAGATCGAGCGGCTGCGCCAATTGAAGAAAGAAGGTCCGCTGCGCGTCGGCGATTTCGGCACGCGCCGCCGCCACGGCTATCTCTGGCAGCGCTGGTGCTGCGAAGCCTTGCAGGAAGGCATCGGCGACGCCTTCACCGGCACGTCCAACGTGCATATCGCGATGGAGATCGGCGCGGAAGCCATCGGCACCAACGCGCACGAACTGCCGATGGTCTATGCCGCGCTCGCCGGGACGGACGAAAGGCGCGTGCGCGATTCCCGCTATTCCGTGCTGCAATCCTGGAGCGACACCTATTCCGGCAATCTTTTGGTCTTCCTGCCCGACGCCTACGGCACGACGGAATTCCTGCGCGACGCGCCGGACTGGGTCGCCGACTGGACCGGCGCGCGCCCGGATTCCAAGGATCCGATCGAGGCCGGCGAGGAACTGATCGCCTGGTGGCGCGAGCGCGGCCGCGAGCCCCGCGAAAAGCTGATCGTGTTTTCGGACGCGATGGACATCGACTCCATCGAGGAGACGTCGCGCCATTTCCGCGGCCGCGTGCGCGCGAGCTACGGCTGGGGCACCAACCTCACCAATGATTTTTCCGGCTGCGATCCCGGCGGCGACGATCGCCTGCGCGCCATTTCACTCGTCTGCAAGGTGATCGGCGCGGCCGGACGCCCGGCGGTGAAGCTCTCGGACAATCCCCTGAAGGCGACAGGCCCGAAGGACGAGATCGAGCGATACCGCCACATCTTCAGCAGCGTCGGGATGCGCGCGCAGCCGGTGCTGGTGTGAGCGTTGCGCCGTCACCGCGAGACGCAATTTGCAAAGTCGGATCTGTTCCGACTTCGAAACATGCGACGCGGCGATCCATCCAGCAGCGTCTGACGGCTCGGGGATGAATTGCTTGATCGCGCCTGCGAAACCGCGCTGCGGTTTCGCAAGGACGCCTCGCAATGACGGCGGGTGGCGATCTGACCGTCCCCGCCCCATATGAAGCCCGCAACGCGGCCGCCGGCCTGATCCCCGGCGGCCTTGTCTTCACTACGGAGCAGGCGTGTCGATCATTTCCATTGCCGGGGTCGGCAAGACCTACGGAAAATTCACCGCGCTGCACGACGTCGATCTCCAGATCGAGCGCGGCGAAATCTTCGCGCTGCTCGGGCCGAACGGCGCCGGCAAGACGACGCTGATCTCGATCGTCTGCGGCGCGGTGTCGATGACCCGCGGCGCGGTGACGATCGACGGCGCAGACATCCTGCGCGACTATCGCGTCACGCGCCGCAAGATCGGTCTCGTGCCGCAGGAAATCGCGCTCGATATCTTCGCCACCGTCTGGAGCACGGTCTCCTTCAGTCGCGCCCTTTTCGGCAAGCCGGCCGACAAGGCCTACATCGAGCGCCTGCTGCGCGATCTCGCGCTGTGGGACAAGCGCGATTCCAAGATCATCGAATTGTCCGGCGGTATGAAGCGCCGCGTGATGATCGCCAAGGCGCTGGCGCACGAGCCGAGCATCCTCTTTCTCGACGAGCCGACCGCGGGCGTCGACGTCGAATTGCGGCGCGACATGTGGGGGTTGGTTCGACGTTTGCGTGAAAGTGGCGTCACCATCATTCTCACGACGCACTATATCGAGGAGGCCGAGGAAATGGCCGACCGCGTCGGAATCATGAAGAGCGGCGCGCTGGTGCTGGTCGATGAGAAGCGCGCGCTGATGCGCAAGCTTGGCAAGCGGCGTCTCGTGCTGACGCTCGCCGAACCGCTGGCGGCGCCGCCGCCCTCGCTCGCCGGATGGCCGGTCGAGATCGAACAGGATGGCAGGCATATCGCCTACACCATCTCAGACGACGCCGAAAAAGGCGCGGCGCAGATCATCCAGCGTCTCGGCGAAGCCGGCGTGCACATCAAGGACATGGCCATGAGCGAAAGCTCGCTCGAGCAGATCTTCGTCGATCTCGTCGGAGCCGCCGCATGAGCGCGCCGCGGTTCAACCCGCGCGGCGTCTTCGCGATCTTCGCTTCCGAGATGGCGCGTACGCGCCGCACGCTGTTGCAGAGCGTCGCGACGCCGGTGCTGACGACGGCGCTCTATTTCGTCGTCTTCGGCTCCGCCATCGGTTCGCGCATGCAGGAGATCGGCGGGGTCGCCTACGGCGCCTTCATCGTGCCGGGGCTCATCATGCTGTCGCTGCTGACCACCAGCATCGTCAACGCCTCCATCGGCATCTATTTTCCGAAATTCACCGGCACGATCTACGAGATCCTGTCCGCGCCCCTGTCGGCGATCGAAGTGGTCGTCGGCTATGTCGGCGCCTCGACCGCCAAATCTGTCGTCATCGGCCTCATCATTCTGGCGACGGCGGCCTTCTTCACGCCGCTCGACATCGACCATCCTTTCATGATGGCGCTGTTCCTCGTGCTGACGGCCTTCACCTTCAGCCTGTTCGGCTTCATCATCGGCGTCTGGGCGAAGACTTTCGAGCAGCTCAATTTCGTGCCGGCGCTCGTCGTCACGCCGCTCACCTTTCTCGGCGGCGCCTTCTATTCCATTGACATGCTGCCGCCCTTCTGGCGCACGGTCAGCCTGTTCAATCCGGTCGTCTATCTCATCAGCGGCTTCCGCTGGAGCTTTCATGGATCGGGCGACGTGCCGCTGGCGGCCAGCCTCGGGTTCATGACCGGCGTCATCGGCCTCTGCCTCGGCGCGCTCGTCTGGATTTTCCGGACGGGCTACCGCCTGAAGCCGTAGGCGCGCCGCGGTCTCCGCCGTTGCGGGGCGACCGGGTTCAGTTGCCCGCCCTGCCGGCCAGCGCGGGGATGAACATGTCCGACCATTTCTGCGGGCGGTTCTTGATCGAACCGACGTCGGCCATGAAATTCGCGAATTGCATCATGCCGGTCGGCGTCGCCGAGAAACTGGTGTTCTTGTCCGACACCATTTCGAGGGCTTCCTCCGACGACAATTTGGCCTTCAGGCTCGCCTGAAAATCCTTCGCCGCGCCTTCCTTGTCCCTGGCGATGATGTCGCAGGCCTCGTCGAAGGCGGCCAGAAACGCCGCCATCGTCTTCGGATTTTCGTCGACGAATTTCTTCGGCGCGAAGACGACGTCGAGCGTGATCGGGCCCAGGGCGTCGATCGAATTGACGACGCTGTGCACGCGCTTGTCGCGCAATTCCATCGTCGAATAGGGCGGTGAGGCGAAATGCGATGTCACTTCCGTCTTGCCCGACATCATCGCCGTATAGGCTTCGGGATGCGGCAGGCCGACGGTCGAGCCGTCGACCGCGTTCCACTTGTCCGGCCCGAGCTCCTTGGCGGCGGCCATCTGCAGCACGACCGCCGCGAGAGAGGTCTTGATGCCCGGCAGGGCGATCTTGTCCTTGACCGTGTAGTCCTTCAACGACCTCAGGTCCGGATTGACCGTGTTCAGAGTGAGCAGCGTGCCGGACATGCCGGAGACCCCGACGACTTCAACGCGCGTGCCCCTGCTCTTCGACCACAACGTGATGAAACCCGGCGCGCCGGTGCCGGCGATGTCGAGCGTGCCTGCCAACATGGCGTCGTTGATGACATTGCCGCCGTCGAACAGATACCAGCTCGTCCTGATCTCGCCGAGGCCGGCTTCGGCGGCCTTCTTCTCGAGCAGCTTGCGCTGCTCCATCACCATCAGCGGCAGATAGAGAATGCCGTAGCCCTTGGAGATCCGCACCTCCTTCACCTCCGCGCGCGCCGGCGCGGCGAGCGCGATGCACGCGGCCAGCGCGAGCGCGACTTTACGGATATGTCTCATCGGGTCCTCCCTCGTCCGCCGGTCAGGAACCTCAGGCGGGCTTGTCCTCGCCCTTCAGTCCGCGCACGACCTCGTCCGGAATCGGAACGGCTTTCATCCGGTTCGGATCGTCGGGATGGCGGCCGGTCCACACGCGCGTTTCGAAGGCCTCGATCGCCAGTTCGCCGCCGTTGAACAATTGATGGCGGATGTCGAAGGACGAACGCCTGATGTCGATCGCCTGCGTCTCGATCGTCACCACGTCGCCGAAACGCGCGGGCTTCATGAATTTCGCGCGGGATTCGACCAGCGGAATGCCGGCAAAATCGAGGTTCTCGAACAGCCAGCGCTTGTGGAAGCCCGCTGCCTCGAGCAGTCCGCCCGTGCAATTGTCGAACCAGTCGAAGAAACGCGGATTGTAGACGATCTTCGCGGGATCGCAGTCGCCCCATTCGATCTTGCGTTCGCGTCTGGCGACGAGCATTCGCGTTTCCTCCGATCCCGGTCCGGCGGCCTTTTTCGGCCGCGCTCTTCCCCAGCCTCGCTAGAGCCTGCAGGGCGCGGATGCAAGAGGCCACGGCAATCGCAATGCGGATCGGAGTTTGCTAGCATCCGGTCCATGGACGGCTACGGCGCGACATTCTTCGACACGCCGCTCGGGCCGTGCGGCCTCGCCTGGGGCCCGCGCGGCGTCAAGGCGCTGCAACTGCCGGAGGAGACGGCGGAGGCAACGCGCGCCCGGCTGATGCGTCGCTCCGGCGCGCCGTTCGTGCGCAGGCCGCCCGCCGGGATCGAGGAGATCGTCGCGCGCGTCGGCAAGCTGCTCGGCGGTCGCGTCGTCGATCTCACGGATATTGCGCTCGACATGGACAGGATCGGCGCGTTCGAGGCTCAGGTCTACGCGGCGGCGCGCTTCATTCCCTGCGGCCAGACGCGCACCTACGGCGAAATCGCGCGCGCGATCGGCGAGCCGACCGCGGCGCGCGGCGTCGGCCAGGCGCTCGGGCGCAATCCTTTCGCGATCATCGTGCCCTGTCATCGCGTGGTCGCCGCCAGCGGCAAGACCGGAGGATTTTCGGCCGGCGGCGGCGTGACGACCAAACTCCGCATTCTCGAGATCGAGCGGCGCGCGGCCGGCCCGGCCGCCGGACGCGCGGACGCGCAATTGTCGCTGCTGTGACGCGCATTCTCGTCCGCCTCGCCGCACTCGTCCTCGGCGCGTTCGTCGGCGCGCAGGCCGCTTTCGCCTACGACGTCGATCGCCGCATCCTGCCGCGCGCGCCCGCGTACAAGCGCAACGCCGCCTGCGCGCCGGTGCGGCTCGAAGTTCCGACGTCGCGGCATTTTGCGATCGACGGAAGCCTGGTCTGCCCGACGCCGGCGGACATGCCGCTCACGCAAGGCGACAGCGCCATGTGCTTCGCCTATGCGACCGCCGACATGATTTCGCAGCGCATCGGCATGGTCGTCTCGCCGATGGATGTCGCGACCAAGTATTACTTCGCCGATCCCGCGCGCCTCGCGCTGATCGACGAACCGGAACTCAGGCACAATATCGCGGCGCACGGCGATCTGGCCGCCGTGGTCCGCCACAGCCGCGACGCCGTCGATATCTCCAGGGACGGCAATGCGGCGCGCCAACCGCTGTTCGACAAGCTGGAAGGCGGCGAGGAAGATCTCGCCGCGCTGCTCTACAACGTCGGCGGCGTCTGTCTCGATACCGATCTGCCGTCCTTCGACGGCTACAAGTTCGCCCGCGATTTCCTGCGGCGCAGCCTGTTGCGGGCGACGCTGGCGCCAGGGCCCAACGCGAGCTATCGCGCGCTCGGGACGACCCCGGCCAGCCTGCGGTCGCGCACGGCCGACGCCTACAATGCGGCATGGGTCGCCGAAACGAATCGCCTCTGCCGCCGCCGCCCTTCGCCCGTGCCGCTGCTGCCGGTCTCCTACCGGATCGCGCCGGACCGGCAGGCGATCCTCGAGGAATTGCAGAGCGGCCGCAAGATCGCCCGCGCCAAGCAGGATCGCATGATGGCGATGATCGACTACGCGCTCGATCACGGACGCGCGCCGGCTGTCGGCTATACCTATTGGGTGCTGGAGGAGCGCGAGGCGCACGATCCCGACATCACCGCCGACCATTCGAGCATCGTGCTCGCCCGCCGCAGGGCGGACGGCGCCTGCCAGTACCAGGTGCAGGACAATACCGGCGAATATTGCGCGGCCATGAAGCCCGAAATCCGCATGCGCTGCGAGAACGGCCGCATCTGGCTGACCGACGCGGAATTGCGCGAGGCCGCCTACAGCGTCGTCTACCTGCGCTGAAGCGTTCAGTATCCGCGGAAGGTGGCGAATTCCCGCGCTGGCGTGCGTTCCGTGACGAGCGCGTTGATCGGCGCGCTCCAGTCGGCGTAGCCGAGCGAGAAGCCGCAGACGACCATTTCCTCGGGCGGCAATTCGAGCGCCGCGCGGACGGGCTTGTGGAAATAGGCGAAGGCCGCCTGCGAGCAGGTCTCGAGCCCGTGCGCGCGCGCGGCGACTGACAGGGCCTCGAGAAAATAGCCGTAGTCGAGCCAGGAGCCGATCTCGAGCCGGCGGTCGATCGTGAAGATGATGCCGACCGGCGCGTCGAAGAACATGTAATTGCGGCCGTGCTGCGCGGCCATGGCGGCGCCGTCGCCCTTCTTGATGCCCAGTATGCCGTACATGTCCCAGCCGACCTTGCGCCGACGCGACAGGTAGGGCTCGAAGAACTCGTCCGGATAATAATTGTATTCGGAATTGTGGCGCTGCGTGCCCGTCTCGGCGAAATCCGCGAGCACGGCCTGCGTCACCTTCTCCTTCTCGGCGCCCGTGACGACATGGGCGCGCCAGGGCTGCATGTTGGTGCCGCTGGGCGCGCGCGCGGCCGTGTCGAGCAGGCGCTCGATCAATTCGCGCGGCACGGGCCTGTCGAGAAAGGCGCGCACGGACCGGCGCTCGGCGATCGCCTTCTCGATAGCGGCGCACTCGGAGGCGGTGAATTCGGCGACCGGCTTCGTCATGTTCGGTGTCTCACAGAAGTTCGAAGAAGCGCAGCACGACGCGATCGGGCAGGCGTGCGCCGGAGCAGACGAAAACACGCTTCGTCAGCCATTGCAGTTGCGGCGCCGCGGTCTCGAAGCGCGGCGAGGCGCGAAAATAGACGAGCTTGGGATCGACCATCTCGCCGCGCGCGAGACGGTCGAGCACGTCTTTCGGCCCGTCGCGCAGGCCGTAGTTCTTGACGTAGACGAGGCCGTGTTCCGTCTCGATGACGTAGAGCGCCTCAAGTTCGGCCACGCCGTCGCGGCGGATAATCTGGAAATCCGCGCCGCTCGCCAGCACGCGGCCGTTGATGCGGCCCTTGACCGTGCCGCCGAGAATAGGGATCACGCGCCGCACGCCCGCGCCGGTGTCGCCGACGACGATCGGCGCAGCGACGTCGACCGCGACATCGGCGAGGAAACTGAGCGAAGGCGTCTCGGGAACGGGAAGGTCTGTCATGATCTGCGTGACGAAAATGTCGGACAAGACAGCCTAGTTTCGCCGCGCCTCCGATGCAACCCGCCGCGTGTCACAGCCCGATATGCGCCGCCAGCCAGACCGTCGCCTCGTCTGCATCCGTCCATTCGACGCGGTGACGGACGTGGGCGGGAATCTCGAGCCAGTCGCCTGATGTCAGCACGCGCGGCGCGGCCTCGCCCTCGATCAGGATCGCGGCGGCGCCTGCGATCACGCAGACCCACTCGTCCTGCGGCTGGTCGTACCAGTAGCCGGGCGCGCTCGCCTGTCCGGTCGAGACGATGCGTTCGATGCGCAGGCCCGGTCGCGCCAGCAGCGTGTCGAAGCGTTCGTTGTCGAGACGCGCGGGAATATCGGAAAGCAGGTTGCCGGACTGGATCACTTCGGCCTCCATTCTGGCTTGCAGGCAAACCTTCCATGTCATGCCAGCGAAGGCGGGCATCCAGCTTCTGCGGCTCTGGATTCCCCTCTCGCGGGAATGACGTTTCCTACCTCACGCGAAATAGCGCTCCAGAATTTCGCCGTAGATCTCGGCCAGCGCATCGAGATCGGCGATTTCCACGTTCTCGTCGGTGGCGTGGATCGTCTTGCCCACGAGCCCGAACTCCAGCACCGGGCAATAATTGGCGATGAAGCGCGCGTCCGACGTGCCGCCCGAGGTCGAGAGTTCCGGCGTGCGGCCTGTCTTCTTCTCGATCGCCGCCACGACCATGTCCGTGAACGTCGAGCGCTGCGTGCGGAACGAGATCGAATTGGTCGGATGCAGCGTCAGACGGGCGTCCGCGCCCTGCGCCGCCTCGGCGACGATCTCCTTGATGCGCGCGCCGAGCGTTTCCGGCGTCCAGATATCGTTGAAGCGCACGTTGAACTTCGCCGTCGCCTCGCCGGGAATGACATTGCGGGCAGGATTGCCGACGTCGAAGGAGGTGACGACGAGCCGCGTCGGATCGAAGGCGGCGTTGCCCGCGTCCAGCGGCGCGGCCGACAGCGCCGTCACGATGCGCGCCAGCGCGGGAATCGGATTGTCGGCCTGTTGCGGATAGGCCGAATGGCCCTGGCGGCCGACCACCCTGATGTCGCCGTTGAGCGAGCCCCGCCGGCCGATCTTGATCATGTCGCCGAGCGCGTTCGGATTGGTCGGTTCGCCGACGATGGCGTGCGAGAATTTCTCGCCGCGTTCGGTCGCCCATTCGAGCAGCTTCACCGTGCCGTTGATCGCTGGACCTTCCTCGTCGCCGGTAATGAGCAGCGAGATCGTCCCCTTCGGCGCGCCGCGCTGCGCCACATAGGCCAGCGCGGCGGCCGCGAAGGCGGCGATGCCGCCCTTCATGTCGCAGGCCCCGCGCCCCCACACGCGACCATCAGCAACTTCCGCCGAGAAAGGCGGAAAGCGCCACGGGCTCTCGTCGCCGGTCGGCACCACGTCGGTATGGCCGGCAAAGGTCAGATGCGGCGCGCCCTCGCCGATGCGCGCGTAGAGGTTGTCGACGTCGGGCGTGTCGCGATCGGAAAAAGTCACGCGAAATGTCTCGAATCCGGCCGCGCCCAGCAGCTTTTCCAGATATGCGAGCGCGCCGCCTTCGGCTGGCGTCACGGAGGGACAGCGGATGAGGGCGCGGGCGATGTCGAGGGGGGAAGCGGTCATTCGGATCGTCCCTTCGCGACGACGTCGAACATTTCCAGCGCCGTCCAGATCGCGACGACCACAAGCGCCGCCTCGCAGGCCCAAACGGTCGCGCGTGGCATGACTTCTGCGACGCGCGGCTGCAGCCAGGCGGCGGCGCCGGCCAGCAGCATCGCGAGCGGCAGCAGCCCCGCAAGCGCCAGCGGCGCCGGCCGGCCGCGGTCGCGGAATCGCTTGGCGCCGAGGTTGACCCAGGAAATGCCGGTCAGGATCGTCAGCGCGGCATAGGCGAGAATGTAGATGTTGGAGGCGAGGGCGGCCGGATCGAGGAAGGCGCGCTCCGCCAGCGGGCGAATGGCCCAGGGCAGGACGGCGCGCATGATCGCCGTCGTGACGACGAACGAGATCGCCAGCGGCGCGGCCGCGCGCAGCCAGCCGGCGCGATCGATGCGGCCCTTGTCGGTCCGGTAGAGAAAGCGGAACCCCGCCGCCGGATCCGGTTCCTGCGCCATCAGTCGCGCAGCAGTTCGTTGATGCCGGTCTTGGAGCGCGTCTGCGCGTCGACCGTCTTGACGATGACGGCGCAATAGGTCGACGGGCCCCAGTTCTCGCCCGGCAGCGGCTTGCCCGGCACGTTGCCGGAGACCACCACGGAATAGGGCGGCACGTAGCCGATGTGGGTCTTGCCGGTGGCGCGGTCGATGACCTTGGTGGATGCGCCGATATAGACGCCCATGGCGAGGACCGCGCCCTGCCCGATCACGACGCCCTCGACGACCTCTGAGCGCGCGCCGATGAAGCAATCGTCCTCAATGATGGTCGGGCCGGCCTGCAGCGGCTCCAGCACGCCGCCGATGCCGACGCCGCCCGATAGATGCACGTTCCTGCCGATTTGCGCGCAGGAGCCGACCGTCGCCCAGGTGTCGACCATCGTGCCGGCGTCGACATAGGCGCCAAGGTTGACGAAGGACGGCATCAGGACGACGCCCGGCGCGACATAGGCCGAGCGGCGCACGATGGCGCCGGGCACCGAGCGGAAGCCGGCGGCGGCATGTTCGGCGGCCGACCAGCCCTCGAACTTGGAGGGCACCTTGTCCCACCAGCTCGCCCCGCCTGGCCCGCCGGAAATGGTCGTCATGTCGTTGAGGCGGAAGGACAGCAGGACCGCCTTCTTCAGCCATTGGTTGACCGTCCAGGCCTCCTTGCCGGACTTGGCCGGATCGCGCTCGGCGACGCGGAGCTTGCCGGCGTCCAGCAATGCGAGCGCCTTCTCCACGGCGTCGCGCACGTCGCCGTGCGTGGCGGGGCTCACGTTGGCGCGGTCCTCGAAGGCGGCTTCGATGATGCGTTGGAGGTCGGCGTGGGACATGATCTTCTCGCTCTGCGGTCTTGGGCGGGTTCGGGCGGCGGAGGTTTGGGCGGTCGGCCCGCCGCTGTCAATGGCAAGCCGCCGGCCGGTTTGGCGGAAGCTCCGCGCGGGACTATGCTCGGCGCGCAATCTCTGGGGATTCGGCCATGTTTCGTGTGTTTCTGGCGGGTGTCGCGCTGACCGCCCTCGCATCCGGCGCTGTCGCGGCGACTCCGACGAAAGCCAAGAAGCCGAAGCCGCCTGCCGCGGTCGAGATCGTCAACCAGCGCTCCGTCAGTCTGGAAGCCTTCACGATCGCCGCCGCCGACAAGCCGGACAAGCCGCTCGCCAAGATCGCCAAGCCGATCGCCGGCGGGTCGAAAGCGAAGCTGCCGATCGCCAGGGCCAAGGGCTGCGCCTTCGTCGCGACCTGGAAGTTCGACGACGCCGGCGATCAGGCGGAAGTCGATCTCTGCAACGATCCAAAGGTCGTGCTCACGGATTGACCTGGCTCGCCCTCTCGGGATCGTCGATGCAAGCCCCCGTTCCGATCGGGTTCGAACGTCACTTCCGACGCTCGCCGCTGACCGAGCCGTGGGAGCCGATCTATTCGCGCCGGACCGACAAGGCCGTCATCATCGGCTTGCGCGCCGCCGAGCCGCACCTCAATTCGCGCGGCCTCGTCCACGGCGGCCTGCTGACGACGCTGGCGGACAACGCCATGGGCCTGTCCTGCGCGCTCCACATCGACAGCGCGCCGCGTCTGCTGACGGCAAACCTGACCGTCGATTTCCTAAATGTCGCCGAAAAGGGGCAATGGATCGAGATCGACACGACCTTCGTGAAACCCGGCCGCGTCATGTGTTTCGCGCAGGCGTTCATCACCGCCGACGGAGCGATTTGCGCCCGCGCTAACGCCGTTTTTCGCGTCGTCGCGCCGCGCGTGTGACGACCTTCCGGCCGGTCAGGCCGTAATCCTCACCCCGATATGCTTGCCGGGCGCGGCGGCGAACAGCGCCTGCGTGTAGGGATGTTTCGGGGCTGCGAAGATTTCCTTGGTCACGCCCTGCTCCACGACGGCGCCCTTCTGCATGACCACGATGCGGTCGCAGATCTGCGCGGCCACGCGCAGGTCGTGCGTGATGAACAGCAGCGCCAGCGCGAATTTCTCGCGCACTTCGTCGAAGAGCTTGAGCACCTGCGCCTGCACCGACACGTCGAGCGCGGACACCGCCTCGTCGGCGATCAGCACTTCGGGCTGCGGCATGAGAGCGCGCGCGATGCAGACGCGCTGGCGCTGGCCGCCGGAAAACTGGTGCGGGAAGCGGTCGAGCGACTGGCGCGGCAAATGAACGAGATCGAGCAGGTCGCCGGCGCGGCTCAGCGCTTCGGCCTGCGACATGCCGAAATTGACGGGCGCCTCGATCATGCTCTGCGCCACCGTGCGGCGCGGGTTGAGCGAGCGATACGGGTCCTGGAACACGATCTGCATGCGCTTGCGATGATCGCGCAGGGCCCGCTCGGGCAGTTTCGCGTAGTCGGCGCCGTCGATGGCGATCTCGCCGGCGGTCGGGTCGATCAGCCGCGCCACGCAGCGCGCGACCGTCGACTTGCCGGAGCCGGATTCGCCGACGATGCCGACCGTCTCGCCGCGGCGAACCTCGATCGAGACGTCCTTCACAGCCTCCACCACGCGCTTCTTCTGGAACAGGCCGCCAGACGAATAGACCTTGCGCAGGCCCCGGGTATTGAGAACGACCGGCGCGCCGACGAGCGGCTTGCGGTCGGCCGGCGTCAGCGAGGGCACCGCGCCGATCAGCATCTGCGTGTAGGCGTGCTGCGGACGGTTGAGCACGTCGTCGGCCAGACCCTGCTCGACCACCTTGCCCTTCTGCATGACGACGACGCGATGCGCGATTTCCGCGACGACCCCGAAATCGTGGGTGATGAACAAGACGCCCGTGCCTTTTCGCGCGCGCAATTCCGCGATCAGCTTCAGAATCTGCGCCTGCGTCGTCACGTCGAGCGCGGTCGTCGGCTCGTCTGCGATCAGCAGCGCGGGATCGAGCGCGAGCGCGCCGGCGATCATCGCGCGCTGGCGCTGCCCGCCCGACAATTGATGCGGATAGGCGCGCACGATCTGGTCGGGGTCGGGCAGGTTCACCTGGCCGATCGTCTCCAGCACGCGGGCGCGGCGCTCGGCCTGGCTCATCTGCGTGTGGACCTTCAGCACTTCCTCGATCTGGCCGCCGATGGTCTTGACCGGGTTGAGCGCGGTCATCGGCTCCTGGAAGATCATCGCCATGCGCGAACCGCGCAATTCGCGGTAGCGTCTCTCGGAGACGCCCATCAGTTCCTCGCCCTCGAGCTTGATCGAGCCGGCGGTCGGCTTCACCTCGCGCGGCAGGAGGCCCATGACGGTGAAGGACGAGACCGACTTGCCGGAGCCGGATTCGCCAACGACGCAGACGATCTCGCCCGGCGCGACGGAGAAGGAGACATCTTCCACGGCATAGGGCCGGTCGGAGCCGGGCGGCAGCGCGACGGTGAGACGATCGACGACGAGAATGTCGCTCATCACACCCTCTTGCGCAGTTTGGGGTCGAGGCGGTCGCGCAACGCGTCGCCGAGGATGTTGACGCACAGGACCGTCACGGCGATGCAGATGCCGGGATAGAGCATGTTGTGCGGGAATATCCGGAAATACTGGCGACCCGCCGACATGATGTTGCCCCAGCTCGGCACTTCCGGCGGAATGCCGACGCCGAGGAAGGACAGGATGGATTCGACGAGGATCGCGGAGGCGGCGACGAAGGTCGCCTGCACGATCAGCGGCGCGATGCAATTCGGCAGGACGTGACGGAAAAGCAGGATCGGCGTCGGAGTTCCCGCCGTCACCGCCGCCTCGACGTAGGGCTCCTCGCGGATCGACAGCACGATCGAGCGCACGAGACGGACGACGCGCGGAATCTCGGGAATGGCGATGGCGACGATAACCGCCACGAGGCCGGCGCGCGACAGCGATACGAGCGCGATGGCGAGCAGGATCGGCGGGATCGCCATCAGCCCGTCCATGATGCGCATGATGAGCCCGTCCGACCAGCGCACGTAGCCGGCGACCATGCCGATCGCGAGACCGAAGGCGGTGGCGACGATGGCGACCAGCGCGCCGATGATCAGCGAGACGCGGGCGCCGTAGACGACGCGGCTGTAGATGTCGCGGCCGAGATTGTCGGTGCCCATGTGAAACGTGTAGGGCGCCTTGGCGCCGTCCGGAAGCGTGATCTGGCCCACGAAGCCCGGCAGCTTGTTGCGCTGGGTCGGATCGAGCAGCGCCGGATCGATCGTGCCGAGCCACGGCGCGAGAATTGCGATCAGCGCCAATATGCCGAGGATGATCGCGGGAATGACGATCGCCGGTTCGCGCGCCGCAGGGGGCAGGCGGAGCTTCGCGAGCGCGCCAAACGTCTGGGTCTGCGCGCGATCGCTCAATAGCGAATCCTCGGATCGAGCAAGGTGTAGGAGACGTCGATGATCAGGTTGATCATGACGTAGACGAACGAGAAGAGAAGGATGATCGCCTGGATCGTCGGGTAGTCGCGCGCGAGCACGGCGTCGACGGTCAGGCGGCCGATGCCCGGAATGGCGAAGACGGATTCGGTGACGACGACGCCGCCGATCAGCAGGGCGACGCCGAGACCGATCACGGTGACGATCGGCACGGCGGCATTGGGCAGGGCGTGGCGCGTCAGCACCTGGAGCGGCGTCAGACCGCGCGAATAGGCGGTGCGGATGTAATCTTCGCCGAGCACTTCGAGCAGGCTCGTGCGGGTCATGCGCGCGATCAGTGCGATATAGATCACCGCGAGCGTGAGGGACGGGAGCACGAGCGAGCGCACCCACGGCTCGATCCCGTTGGCGATGCGACTGTAGCCCTGCACGGGCAGCCATTGCAGCTTGATCGCGAAGATATAGATCAGCGCGTAGCCGATGACGAAGGCCGGCACGGAAAAGCCCATTACCGAGAAGCCCATGACGAGCCGGTCGAGCAGGCTGCCGCGCCGCATGGCGGCGAAGACGCCGAGCGGCACGGCGACCGACACGGCGATGACCAGCGTGAAGGCCGCAAGCGCCAGCGTCGGCTCGATGCGATCGGCGATGAGGCTGGTCACCGTCTTCTTGAAGAAGAAGCTCTCGCCGAGATCGCCCGACAGGATGGACTTCAGCCAGACGAAGAGCTGCACGAATATGGGTTTGTCGAGGCCGAGCTGCTGGCGGATCATCTCCACCTGCTGGGCGTCGGCATTGTCGCCGGCGATGATCGCCGCGGGATCGGACGGCGTCAGGCGCAGCATGAGAAATACGATCAGGGCGACGATGAACATCACCGGGATCGTCGAGACGAGGCGCCTGAGGATGTAACCGAACATGAAGCCGCCGGGTCGGGGGAGCTGCGCGGCCCCATAGCCGCGCAGCCTGTCTCTGGAACGCCGGCGGCCCGGAGGCCGCGCAGCGTATTGGCCGGCTACTTCTTGGTGATGTTCCAGAACACCGGCGCGGCGGCGTCGATCACGCCGTCGATGTTCTTGCGCATGGCGACCGGCACCGAATATTCGCCGAGCGGGATATGCGTGGTGTAGGCGATCGCTTCGACCTGCGCTTCCGTAGCGATCTTCTTCTGCGCCTCGAGATCGGGCGCCTTCATGAAGTCGTTGCGCAGTTTCTCGAGCTTCTCGTCGCAGGGCCAGCCGAACAGGGCCTTGTCGCAGGCCGCGTTCATATAGGCGGTCAGCACCGGGTTCAGGATGTCCGCGGACACCCATGCCGTGTTGAAGGCGTTCCAGCCGCCGGCGTTGGCGGGGTCCTTCTTGTTGCGGCGCGCGACCAGCGTCTGCCAGTCCATCGACTGCATGTCGACCTTGAATCCCGCGCGCTCCATCAACTGCTTGGCGACGGGACCGAGGTTGGTCAGGATCGGCAGGTCGGTCGACGCCATCAGCACGATCGGCGTGCCGTCGTAGCCGGCTTCCTTGAGAAGCTCCTGCGCCTTCTTGGCGTTGCCGGTCAGCAGCCCGTCCATGCCTGCGGTCGTCGAGAACGGCGTGCCGCAGGGGAAGTAGCTCTTGCAGACCTTGTAATATTCCGCGTTGCCGACCGTCGCCTTCAGGAAATCCTCCTGGTTGAGCGCGTACCACAGCGCCTGCTTGATCTTCGGATTGTTCAGCGGGGGCACGAGCGAGTTCGGCCGCATGGTGAACTGGCCCGTCGCGCTCGACACGAAGGTCTTGAGGTTGGCGTCCGCCTTGATCAGCGGCAGCAGGTCGTGCGGCGGCTGCTCCATATAGTCGATCTCGCCGGCCGACAGCGCGTTGACCGCCTGCTGGGCGTCGGCGATGGCGAGCCATTCGACGCGGTCGACCTTCACCACCTTTCCGCCGGCGAAGGCGGAGGCCGGCTCGGAGCGCGGCTTGTACTTGTCGAATTTCGTGAAGACGATCTTGTCGCCCGGCTTCCATTCATCGCGCTTCAGCACGAACGGGCCGGAGCCGATGAATTCGGAAATCTGCTTGCCTGGATCGGTCTCGGCGATGCGCTTGGGCATCATGAAGGGCACGTTGGACGATGGCTTGCCGAGCGCAAACAGCAGCAGTCCGGTCGGCTCCTTCAGCTTGATGACGATCGTCTTGGCGTCGGGGGCGGAGATTTCCGAGATGAAACCCGTGAATATCTTCTGCCCCAGCGAATCCTTGGCGGACCAGCGCTTCAGCGACTGGACGCAGTCTTCAGACGTCACCGGCTGGCCGTCGTGCCACAGCAGACCGTCGCGGAGCGTCATCGTGTAGGTGAGCTTGTCGGCGGAGATGTCGACCTTGTCGACCATCTGCGGCTTGACGTCGTTCTTCGCGTCGAGCGCGAAGAGCGTATCGTAGATCATGTAGCCGACATTTCGGGAGATGTAGGCCGTCGTCCAGATCGGATCGATGATCTTGACGTCGGAATGCATCACCGCCTTGAGCACGGTTTCCGCCGATGCGGGCGCCGTCGCGAGCGGCGCTGCGGCGACCACGGCTCCGAGCGCCGTCGCCAGCGCGAATTTCCTGAAACGCATGAACCCCTCCCGGTTATCGTTGTATCGGTCAGCCTAATCGGTATGCAGGCGACCTTTCAAGGCGAGCATCCGTTTCTTCGCAGTGCGATATTCGTGCCGCCGAAGATCAGATGCCGGAACCGCCGCTTTCCATGTCCGGCGGCACCTCCGGCAGCGCGGCCGAGCGCACGGCCTCGCGCGCCCCGTCGAGCGACGTCGGCAGCGGCATCCAGCACTGCAATTCGTTGTCGTCGTAGGCGATCGTGCAGTCGCGGTCGGAATCCGTCGAGATCCAGCAATGGTAGTCGGCGCGCGGCGGTTTCGCCCAGCGCGCCACGTCGACTTCCGGCGGACCCTGTTCCGTTCCGCGCAGGGCGACGATGATGCGCGAACCGTCGCGCGGCGCCTCCGCCATCTTCATCCAGGTTCCGAAATCCGTAGTGCTCATGGCTGGTCCCTCAGGCCCCGGCAGGGCGCAGCATGGCGCTTTTCCGGGCAATGGCGTTATGATCGGGCGATGGCTGCGAATCCGACCAACACTTACCAAGATCGCGCGCCGGCGGAAACGCGGATGCCGCGCGCGATGCGGCTGGCGCTGGCCGCCGCAGCGCTCGCGCTGGTCGCCGCCTGCGGCTTCCTCTGGATGCGCTACGGCGCGCAGGTGTTCCTCGACGCGGCGCTGTTCGCCTGGCGCGCGTGCTTCTGAGTTCAGAACGCGCCGACCGGAAAATACTTGAGATAGAGTTCCGCGTAGACGCCGCGCTCGGCCAGTCGCGCCAGGCCGTAGTCGAGCGCCGCCCGAAGCGCCCGATTGTTCTTGCGCACGGCGATCGTCAGCCCCTCGCCGAAATAGGCGCGGTCGATGAACGGGCCGCCGAAGAATGCGCAACACCCCCTGGATTCGCTGCCCGCAAGCCAGCCGGCGAGCGAGACGCCGTCTCCGAAGATCGCGTCGATCTCGCCGCCGGCCAGCGCCGTCCGCGGCGCTTCCGCATTGTCGTAGAGCGTGACCGCAAGCTTGGGGAAATAGACCTCGAGCCAGGCGGCGTGCGCGCTGCCCCGGACGACTCCGACCCTGGCCGCCCCCATCTGCTCCGGCGTCGCGCCCTGCGCCGGCGCCTGGCCGGCGCGCACGACGAACCGTCCGGGCAGCAGCATGTAGGGACGCGTGAATGCGAATTCCTCGCGCGTGCGGTCGGTGATCGCCAGGCCGGCGATCAGCGCGTCGCCCTTGTTCTCGACGAGGGAGGCGGCGAGCGTGTCCCACCGGCGCGCCTGGATCGTGCAGGCGATCTGCAGTTCCTCGCAGACGGCGCGCGCGAGATCGACGCTGAAGCCGGTCAACGCGCCGTCCGGCAGCGCGAAGTCGAAGGGCGGATAATCGTCGGCGGTGAGAAACCGGATGAGCCGGATGGCGCTCGTGTCGGGTTTGGCGAGGCGCCGGTTGGGGTCCCAGAACGAGGGGACGAAGCCGTTGTCCTCGCCCAGCGCCGGCGCGCACGCGGCGATCGCGCCCAGGACGACCAGGAAGCCTGCTGCGATCGTTTTGCCTATAGGCAAGTCCCGGCCCCTCGAACTAGACTTTGCGGCGTCGGCAGGCTCCGACGGAATATTTTATGGTTTATCGCGTCGATCGTATTGCGGGAAGCGTTTCGCAGGATCGCCGGCCCTCTGGCCGGTCCGTTTCGTTGCGCGACGAGCGCGCCGGCCGGCGCGCGGCGGCGCTGGAAGCCCGGGCGCTCGCCGCTATCGGCGTTCCTGCGCCGCTGATCGCCGACGCGGCGGCGCAGGC
>JBDHTL010000051.1:0-22368 GCA_039808645.1 Rhodoblastus sp.
ACGCTGTTCCGGCTGATCTCGGGCGAGATCGCCGCCGAGAGCGGCTCGATCACACTGCCGCGACGCGCGAAAATGGGGCGCGTCGAGCAGGAGGCGCCGGGCGGGCCGCAGAAGCTGGTCGATTTCGTGCTGGCGGCGGATACGGAGCGCGCGGCCCTGCTGCACGAGGCCGAGACCGCGCACGACCCGCACCGCATCGCCGACATCCATGCGCGGCTCGCCGACATCGACGCGCATTCCGCCCCCGCGCGGGCCGCGCGCATCCTGTCGGGCCTCGGCTTCGACGAGGCGGCGCAGAATCGCGCGCTGTCGGAATTTTCCGGCGGCTGGCGGATGCGCGTGGCGCTCGCCGCCGTGCTGTTCACGCAACCGGATCTGCTGCTGCTTGACGAGCCGACCAATTACCTCGATCTCGAGGGATCGCTCTGGCTGGTCGAGCATCTGAGGACCTATCCGGCCACGGCCATCGTCATCTCGCACGACCGCGACCTGCTCGACGCCGTCTGCGACCACATCCTGCACCTCGACCGCGCCAAGCTGACGCTGTGGAAGGGCAATTATTCCGGCTTCGAGAAGCAGCGGCGCGAACTCATGGCCGTGCAGGCCAAGGCCGCGAAGAAGCAGGAGGACAAGCGCAAGCACCTGCAGGAATTCGTCGACCGCTTTCGCGCCAAAGCGACGAAGGCGCGGCAGGCGCAGTCGCGCCTCAAGATGCTCGAAAAGATGGAGCCGACGGCGGCGATCGTGGATACGGACGTCCTGCCGATCCACCTGCCCTCGCCCGAAAAGCAGCTGTCGCCGCCGATCGTCGCGATGGAGCGCGCTTCCGTCGGCTACGACGCGCGCGTCGTGCTGTCGCGGCTCAACCTGTCGCTGTCGAACGACGACCGCATCGGCCTGCTCGGCGCCAACGGCAACGGCAAGTCGACCTTCGCCAAGCTGCTCGCCGGCCGTCTCGCGCCGATGGGCGGCGAGGTGGTGCGCGCGCCGAAGCTCGAGGTCGGATTTTTCGCGCAACACCAGGTGGACGACCTCGACATTTCGGACACGCCCTATCGCGCCGTCGCGCGGCTGATGCCGGACGCGCCGGAATCGAAGGCGCGTGCGCGCGCCGCGCAAATGGGTTTTTCGGGCGAGCGCGCGGATACGCGGGTCGAGCAGCTCTCCGGCGGCGAAAAGGCGCGGCTGCTGATGGGCCTGTCGACCTTCCACGGGCCGCATCTCATCATCCTCGACGAGCCGACTAACCATCTCGACATCGATTCGCGCGCCGCGCTGATCGAGGCGATCAACGATTATGCCGGCGCGGTCGTGCTGGTCTCGCACGACCGCTACCTACTCGAAGCCTGCGCGGACCGGCTGTGGCTGGTGGCCGACGGCGCGGTGAAGGAATTCGACGGCGACATCGACGACTACACGAAGCTGGTCCTGCAATCCTCACGCGGCGCCGACGCCTCGAAGCCTCAGAAGACCGCCGAGAAAAAGCAGAACCCCGCCAGGGAGAAGCGCGGCGTCTCTCAGAAAAAGATTCAGGCGCTGGAGGAGCGGATCGCCAAGTTCGGCGATCTTGTCGCCCGCATCGACGAGACGCTGGCCGACGGCAGCGCGTTTGCGACGGACCCGCAAAAAGCAACCGCGCTGGCGAGCCAGCGCGGCGAACTGGCGGCGGCGCTCGCCGCCGCCGAAGAGGAATGGCTGGCGCTCTCCATGGAAGCGGAGAGCGCCTGACCGATCACCAGCGGCGGCGGTAGCCGCGGTAACCCCAGCCGCGACGATAGCCCCAGCCGCGCCGATACATGGGCCGGCCATAGTAGAAGCGCGGCGCGTAGTAGCGCGGGCGCGTCCGCCAGCAGCGACCCCAGGCGTCGCAGACGAGGCGAACCTGCTCGATGGCCGGAGCGGTCGTCGACTGGGCGGCGCCGCCGAGGAAAGGATCCGCCATTGGAGCCGCCGAAGCGGATGACGACATGGCAGCGCCGCCAGCCACGAGCGCGCCGCAGAGCGCGATCACGAGTTTGATCCTGGACATTCGATTACCCTCCGTGCGTCGCCGCCACGCGAGAATAGCGCGTGAACGGGAACAAAGCCAAATCATACTGACGTTTGCCGCGCAGCGGCGGGCCCGCGCCGTCCGGCCCGCCGGTCGCCCGGTTCACCAGCGACGCCAGCAGCGGCCCCAGGCATTGCAGACCAGGCGCGGGCGCGGACGATAGAGCGGCGGCGCGACAAAGCCGGGGGCGACGAAGCCGTAGCCCGGTCCGACATATCCCCATCCCCGGCGCCAATAGTTCGGACGATTCCAGCACCGGCCGAAACGGTCGCAGACAAGGCGCGCCTTCTCGACCTGCGTCTGGGACTGCCGGATCGCGTCGATTACGCCGGAATCCGCCATCGGCGCGGCGCCGGCCGGCGCGGAGGCGAGAATCGCGGCGCCCAGGACGAGAGCCGAAATGCGGGGAATTCTTAAGGACGAAAACATCTGCGCCTCCCTTTCAGATAAGCCACGCCATTCAGCGATGTTTCAGCTTAACGGCGCATGAACGCGGGCCTGGTCGGGATACATGCAACAGATTGAAATTATTTGTATTTATGCGGCAAGTCACGGATCGGACAAATATCAGAAACAAAAGCGCTCCCGGGAGGCCGGGAGCGCTTCGGGATCACCAGCGGCGGTGATGACGCCAGCCGCGATGATGGCGATAGCCCCAAGGGCGATAGCCCCAGGGGCGAGGGCCCCAGCCGCCGCCGTAGAACCGCCGCGGACCGTAGTAATTGGGTCGCCACCAGCAACGGCCCCAGCGATTGCAGACCCAGCGGACCTGTTCGGGCTTGGCCCGGTCGGCGTCGCTGTGCTGCGCCACGCCCGGGTCGAGCAGCGGCGTCGCGGTGGCCGGCGCGGCCGATACCGCCAAACCGCCGACCGCCAATGCGGCGGCGACGGCAAGTCCGAGAGACGTTCTGGACATGTGACCCTCCATTCTGCGCCCCAGCTCCTGCATGGGATGCGACGGCGGGTGAACTCCGACTGAATGAATTGTGTTCCGAATCAGCGCGTCGAAAGCGCCGCGCGCGCGGCGAGCCACAGTGCGACCGCGCCCGCCAGCACGCTGAGCGACACCATCGCGGCCTCGTAGCCATAGGCCGCGACCAGCCAGGTCTCGGGCAGCGGCGTCGCGTAGATGCCCAGATTGAAGAAGGCGTTGAGCCAGGCCTGCGGACCGGCCCGCCGCGCGGCGTCCACGCCGTCGGTCACCCAGACGGCGAGCACGGGATAGATCATGGAATGGCCGAAGCCGAATAGCACGCCGCCGATCGCCACCACCCAGGCGCGCGAGCCCGCGCCGGACACGGCAAGATAGCCGATCGCCTCGAGCGCCAGGCCGGAGGCGACGAGAAGGCGGCGGTCGACGGCTTCCACGCGGCGCAGCCCGAGAAAGCGCGTGGCGAACATGGTCAGCGTCGAGGCCGTGAAGAAGGCGGCGATCGGAATGTGGCGGGCTTCCAGCGCCGGGGCGAGATAGGCGACGGCGAAGCCGAACAGCGCGCCGGCCGTCGCCACCGCCGTCAGCGGCGCGATCAGCCGGTTGGTCCAGCTCGCCACGAGATCGAGGCCGCCCGTGCGCGGCGGCGAAGGGATGGGCCTGACGCCGAAGGTGAGCGCGAGGCCGACCAGCCCGGGGATGACGGCGAGCGCGATCATCGCGTTCTCGCCGAAGCGCGCGAGCGTCCATTCGCCGACCGGCGGCCCCAGCGCCTGCGACAGCGGCATCATGGCGGAGAAGACGCCGAGCAGGAACAGCAGGCGGGCGGGCGTCAGCCGGCTCTGGCCGTAGGTGATGGCCGCCGACAGGAACAACCCCTGCCCCGCGCCCTGCACGAAGCGCGACACGATCGCCCCGCCGAAGCTCGCGCGCGTGAAATAGAAGGACGCGAAGCCGACGATGGTCAGCAGCATGGCGAGCCGCAGCGTTGGCAGCACGCCGATGCGCGCGGAAAATTCGCTCGAGATCAGCGCGAAGAAGATGACGGGAATGGCGACCGCGGAGAGGATCACGCCAATGGCGTGCAGGTCGTGGCCATTGCGCGCGAAAACGATCGAGAACAGCGTCGCATGGGCGTTCATGAAGGAGACGAGGAAGACGCCGAGGCCGACGCGGATGAACTCTTTCCGCGCAACATCGTCGATGTAGTCGGGCTGCCTCGTCTCCACGCTCATGCGGCGCGCCGGTACAGCGCGCGCCAATGCGCGGGTTCGCCGGGGGGCGCCAGTTCTTCCAGGCTTTCGAGCGCCAGGCCGTTCGCGGCCAGCGCGTCCATGTCGCTGCGCGCCAGCGGCCAGGGCGGCCCGTCGGGCGCAGCGGGATTGGGGCGCGAGCGGGCGATGACGAGAAGGCGTCCGCCGGGCTTCAGGAAAGACGCCAGCGCGCGCCCGGCTTCCGGGAGCAGCGCGTTCGGCAGCGCCTGCAGCGTGTAGCATTCGTGCACGAAATCGAAGGCGCCGCGCCACTCGGCCGGCGGGGCAAAGAGATCGGCGGCGCGATAGACGACGGCGGAATTCGGGAAGCGCCGCCTCGCCCAGTGGATCGCCTCTTCGGAGAGATCGAAGGCGGTCGTCCGCGCGCCAGCGGTCGCGAGCGCTTCTGCATTGTCGCCGAGGCCGCAGCCGACATCGAGGGCGCGGAGGTTGGCGAGCGGCTTGTTTGTCATCCCCGACGCTTCCGCAGGAAGCGATCGGGGATCCAGAGCCATTGATACGTAGTCCGGCCCTGGATCCCCGCTTTCGCGGGGATGACATTGCCGATCCAGCCAATCCCTCAACAGCGGATGCGCGGCCTTGTCGGCCCAGGGCACGGCGGCTTCGTCGCCATCGGCGAGATCATAGACCGCGCGGAACCAGTCGCGGCGATAGGGATCGTCGAGCTTGCCGCTGTTCGCCGGATCGATGGCGTCGAGGCGTTTTCGCGCGATCGCGCGGCGCGCCGCAAAATCCAGGCTCACGCGGACTTCTCCCAGCGCCCCTCGTCGTTCTGGCGCCAATAGGACAGCGCGAATCCCTGCTCGCGCAACTGACGAAATTGCATACGCGCCCTGTTCAGCGCGTCCTCGTCGCGGCCGTCGAACATGACGATGGCGCGCTCCTTCGGCCGCGCGGCCGCGTCGGCCAGCGCCGCGACCGCATCGGCGCCCTCCACGAAGAAGCGCACGGCGGCGGCGTTGGGATTGTCCGTTTCGAGCGTCAGCCATACCGGCTGCATCGCGCCGTCGCCGTCGCGCGCCGTTCCGTGCGCCACGAAGGACTGGTCGTCGTAGGTCCACAAGAGATCGTCGAGAGCCGCCAGCCGCTCGGGGCTGGTCGCCTGGACGACGGCGGTCCAGCCATTGGCGAGCGTGCGCGCGATCAACGCGGGCAGCGCGCTTTCCAGCGGGCGGCGCTGGAGATGGTAGAACCAGACTTCCATGAGGCTCCAATCCTTGTCCCATTTCTTGGCGCACCGCCGCGGCGATTGCTAGCCTGCGACGGGAATCGGGCAAAAGGCCGCGGGCAGAACAGGGGGAGGCGAAATGCGCAAGCGCAACATGGCGTTGGGGATCATCGGCGCGGCGCTCGTCGCGGGCGGCGGCTATTTCGCGAGCCTCGACAAGGAAACGCGCGGCATTCTCCTGCATGTGCCGACGAATGCGGACGTGCTCACCTGGTCGCAGCCGCAGCGCGACGCCGCGTTTCGCGCGCTGGATCGCCTGCCGTTTCTCGCCAAGGCGCGGGAGATGGCGCCCTCGCCCAACCCGACGCCGCTGCCGCCGGGCAAGCCGCTGACCATTCCCGGGCTGGACGATTATTTCAAATCGCAGAACGCGGCGGCGATGGTGATCCTTCAGGACGGCAAGCTGCGGCTCGAGCGCTATGCGATGGATTTCGACGCCAAGGGGCGCTGGACCAGCTTCTCGGTCGCCAAGTCCTTCACCTCGACGCTGGTCGGCGCGGCGATCCAGGACGGTTTTATCAAGAGCCTCGAGGACAAGGTCAGCCAGTACGTGACGGGGCTGCAGGGCTCGGCCTACGACGACGTGACCGTGCGCCAGCTGCTGACGATGAGTTCGGGCGTGAAGTGGAACGAGGATTACGAGGATCCGAATTCCGACGTCTCGCAATTCAACAAGGCCAAGCCGGAACCGGGGCTGGACGCCATCGTCAGCTACATGCGCAAGCTGCCACGCGCCGCCGCGCCGGGCGAAAGATGGAACTACAATACCGGCGAGACCAATCTGGTCGGCGTGCTGGTGACATCGGCGACGAAAAGGCCGCTGTCCGAATATCTGGAAGAAAAGGTCTGGAAGCCCGCCGGCATGGAGGCCAAGGGCACCTGGCTGCTCGGCAAGACGGGCCAAGAAATTGCCGGCTGCTGCATCCAGGCGGCCACGCGCGACTATGCCCGCATGGGCCTGTTCGTGCTGGCCAACGGCGTCGCCGGCGGCAAGCCGATCGTCCCGGCCGACTGGTTCGGGCAAGCGACGGCGAAGCAGAAGGACATCGGCATTCCCGGCCGCGGCTACGGCTTCCAGTGGTGGACCTACGACGACGGCTCGGTTGCCGCGCGCGGCATTTTCGGACAGGGCATTTTCATCGACCCCAAGCGCAAGCTGGTGATCGCGTCCAATTCCGACTGGTCCCGCGCGACGCTGGGGCCGGAGAATCCGGCGCGCGAGGAATTCTACAAGAAAGTGCAGGCGCTGGTGGACAAGGGGGAGTGAGGCCGACGCCGGGACCGCCGGCTTCCAGCCGGCAGCCGGCCAGAGGCCGGCGGTCCCGGCGTAATGCGCTCCGGCTCGTGACAGCCAGTCCCTACCCCTCGTAATAATCCTTCACCAGACGATCCAGCAGGCGCACGCCCCAGCCGGAGCCCCAGCTCTGGTTGATGTCGCTGGACGGCGAGCCCATGCCGGTGCCGGCGATGTCGAGATGCGCCCAGGGGGTCTTCTCGACGTAGCGCTGCAGGAATTGCGCGGCGGTGATCGAGCCGCCGTAGCGGCCGCCGGTGTTCTTCATGTCCGCGAATTTGGAATCGATCATCTTGTCGTAGGCGGCGGCCAGCGGCAGGCGCCAGACCTTTTCGCCTGTCGCCTGCCCGGCGCGGCTCAGACGCTCCGACAATTCGTCGTTGTTGGAGAACAGGCCGGCATATTCCTGGCCGAGCGCCACCATGATCGCGCCGGTCAGCGTCGCCAGGTCGACCATGAACTTCGGCTTGTACTTGTCCTGCACGTACCAGAGCACGTCGGCGAGCACGAGGCGGCCTTCCGCATCCGTATTGATGATCTCGATGGTCTGGCCGGACATGGAGCGCACGATGTCGCCCGGCCGCTGCGCGGCGCCGTCCGGCATGTTCTCGACCAGGCCGATCGCGCCGATGGCGTTGACCCTGGCTTTTCGCGCGGCAAGGGCGTGCATCAGGCCGACGACGCAGGCCGCGCCCGCCATGTCGCCCTTCATGTCTTCCATGCTGGCGGCCGGCTTGATCGAAATGCCGCCGGAATCGAAGCAGACGCCCTTGCCGACGAAAGCGACGGGCTCGCCGGGCGCCGTGGCGCCGTTCCAGCGCATGATGACGACGCGGCTCTCGCGGGCCGAGCCCTGGCCGACGCCGAGCAGCGCGCCCATGCCGAGGTCGGTCATCGCCTGCCGGTCAAGGATTTCGACCGACACGCCGAGCTTTTCCAGCTCCTTCGCCCGATTGGCGAATTCTTCCGGGAAGAGGACGTTCGGCGGTTCGTTGACCAGATTGCGGGCGAGAACAACGCCTTCCGCCAGACCGGCGCGCGGGCCGTGGGCGGCGCGGGCGGCGGCGGGATCGGCGACGCCGATGGTCAGCGTCGCCACGGCGTCCTTGTCCGAATCGTCTTTCTTTTTCGTGCGATAGAGGTCGAACTTGTAGGCGCGCAAGGCTGCGCCCAGCGCGAAATCGGCGGCCGCGCCCGAGTCGGCGGCGCCGGGCGGCTCGAACAGGACGGATACGCGCGTCGCGCCGTTCAGCTTGCCCATCGCCTGCCCGCCCAGGCCGACGAAATCGGTGGGCTCGATCGAAGGGCTGACCGAATCGTCGGTCTTGGCGGCGACGCCCAGCACGATCAGGCGATCCCAGCCGAGGCCGTGCGGGGCGAGCAGGTCGAGGGTCGAGCCGGATTTCCCCTTGAACTTGGCCGCGCGCGCCGCGCGTTCGATCGCCTGGGCGGCGGGCGCGATCAGGCGCTGGGTCTGCGGGCCGAAAGCCGTGTTGTCGCCGGCGAGCACGATCAGGGCGCTCGCGCCCTCCGCCGCGCCGGCGGGGCCGGCGCCGGCGATGTCGGCGAAGGAAACGAACTCGACCGTCGGGGAAGCTGGCATCTGGGCCTCGGGGGATTTGATGGACGCGCGGCGCACCGGAGTCCGCATCGCATGGGCGACCTATATCGACCGAGCGCGAGAGAGGGTCAACGCCGCCCGGAAATAGCCGTATCGCCGTGCGAGGTCGAAAAACGGAGTGTCCCGCGCGCAACGGACGCCGGCCAAATGGCCCGCGAGCCGCGCGAAACGCCGGAAACGCTTGCCGTTTCCGGGGTCTAGGGCTACCGAGGACGAAGCGAGAGAATGGCGGTCGACTGAGACGATGAGCGGGGCGGCGCACAGGTTCGACGCGGCGCAGCGGCGCGCGAGGCGGGCATGATCGGCCTGACGCTCGGCCGCTATCTGTCCGGCCGCTTCCTGCAGCAGATTCTCGTCGTCTTCCTGTCGATCAGCGCCCTGTCCTTCCTGATCGACTTCGTGGAAATGCTGCGCCGTTCCGCCGATTCCCAGGTCGGCGCGGGGTTTGTCGCCTTCATGTCGTTTCTGCGCGCGCCGGTCGCGTCCGAGCAGATCCTGCCCTTCGCCGTCCTGTTCGGCACGATGGTCGCCTTCGTCAACCTGACGCGGAAACTCGAACTGGTGGTCGCGCGCGCGTCGGGCGTGTCGGTCTGGGGCTTTCTCGTGCCGCCGCTCGCCATCGCGCTGCTGATCGGGCTGGCCTCGGTGTTTCTCTACAATCCGCTCGCGGCTGCGATGAAGCAGCGCGCCGACGAGATGGAGATCGAGATGTTCGGCCGGTCGGCGGCCGACAAGGACGCCGGCGTCTGGCTGCGCCAGCGCAGCGTCGACGGCCGGGCGACGATAAAGGCGGACAAGATTCTCGACAAGGGCAGCCGGCTCGAAAAGGTAACCGTCTATCTCGACGACCCCTACGGCCATTTCGTCGAACGCGCGGACGCCGCCGGCGCGATTCTCGTCCCCGGCGCGTGGAAGCTGACCGACGCGACCATCGTCCGGCCCGGCGCGGAGGCCGAGAAGTCGAGCGTCTACTATCTCGCCACGGACCTTTCGTCCGAAGACGTCATGCGCAGCCTGATGTCGCCGGATTCGGTGCCGTTCTGGCAATTGCCGGTCTTCCGCGACCGCGCCGAGGAGGCGGGGCTGGAGGGCCGCACCTTCGCCCTGCGCTACCAGACCCTGCTGGCCCGGCCGCTGATGCTGATCGCCATGGTGCTCATCGCCGCGGCCTTTTCCTTAAGATTTTTCAGGTTTGGTGGCGTGGGCAAAATGGTTGCAGGTGGCGTAGCGGCCGGCTTCGTGCTTTACGTGGCGACGAAGATGGTCGGCGACATGGGCGACGCGGGACTTCTCAGTCCCCCGATCGCCGCTTGGTCGCCGGCGCTGGTCGGGAGTTTGTTGGGTGCGCTTGCGTTGTTGCATCAGGAGGACGGTTGATGGGGCGCGCACGCAGCCCTGTTGAACGTTCGACGACAGGCGGTTCGGCCTCGTCCGCGATCCTGCGTGCGACGCGCGCGGGCGCGCTTGCGCTCGCCTGCCTGTTCACGCCTGCGCTCGCGGCTCCGCAGACACAGGGCGCCGCTGCGCCGCGCATGGTCGTCGAGGCGAAGGAACTCGTCCAGGACGACAACACGAACACGGTCACCGCGCGCGGCGCCGTCCAGATCTATTACAAGGGCCGCGTCCTGGAGGCCGATCAGGTCGTCTACGACCGCAAGACCTCGCGCGTGCGCGCGGTTGGCAACGTCAAGCTGACGGAGGCCGACGGCCAGACGATCTTCGCCAACGACATGGAGCTGACCGACGACCTCAAGCAGGGGTTCGTCGACAGCCTGCGCGTCGAGACGCCGCAGAACACCTACATGAGTTCGCCGCGCGCGGAGCGTTCCGACGAGCAGACGAGGTTCGACTACGGCACCTACACCGCCTGCAAGCCCTGCGAGGATGCGACCGTCCCGCCGCTGTGGCGCGTGCGCGCCAAGCGCATCATCCACGATTCCGACGACAAGACCCTCTATTTCTCCGACGCGACGCTGGAATTCTTCGGCCAGCCGATCGCCTGGCTGCCCTTCTTCACCGCGCCCGACCCGACGGTGAAGCGGCGCTCCGGCATTCTCGCGCCCCGCTACATGCCCTACAGCACGCGGCTCGGCGTCGGCGGCGGCGTGCCCATCTACTGGGCCGTGGCGCCCAACATCGATCTGACGTTCACCCCGACCGTGCTCGCCAAGCAGGGCTTTCTCGCCGACATCGAATGGAAGCACCGGCTCGAGAGCGGCGTCTACGCATTTCGCGCGCAGGGGATCAGCCAGACCAATCCGTCGGCCTTCCCGACCCCGCCGCTCGGCGCGAGCGACAAGCGCCTGCGCGGCGCGCTGATCAGCTACGGCGATTTCAACATCAGCGACAAATGGAAATTCGGCTGGGACGCGACGCTTCTGAGCGACCGCTACTTCTTCACCGACTATTCGCTGAACAATCCGCTCTACAAGAACCCCTATTTCAGCGAGACGTCCTCGACGGTCTACCTGACGGGCAAGGGCGACCGCAGCTGGTTCGACGTGCGCGGCTATTTCTTCCAGGGCCTGTCGCCGCGCGACTACCAGCCGCAGCTCGCCATCGCCGCGCCGATCCTCGACTACAATCGCGTCTTCCCGCTGCGGCCGAACATGTTCCCGCTCGGCGGCGAGGTCGAGCTCGACGCCAATTTCTCCTACACGACGGCGCAGGCCGCGCTCTACGAGTCGATCCAGCCCCGCACCTTCGACAGCCTCTACGGCCTCTACAACGTCTGCCAGGTCTATGCGCCCGCCGCCAACCGGCTCGGCTCGCAATGCCTGTTGCGCGGCGTCGGCGGCGATTATGCGCGCGCCACCGCGCAGCTGTCGTGGAAGCGCAATTTCATCGACCCGCTCGGACAGGTCTGGACGCCATTCGTCTTCGCGCGGGCGAGCGCTTCCTACCTCAACTACGACCAGACCCGCGTCTACGGCGTCTACAACACGGCGCTGTCGCCGCTGTTCAACGCCTCGCAGGGCAATTTCCTCGGTTCGGACAACGTGCTGCGGGCACAGTTCACGCCGGGCGTCGGCGTCGAGTATCGCTACCCTCTGTTTGCGCGGCTCAACATCGGCACGATCACGTTCGAGCCGATCGCACAGATCGTGGCGCGACCGAACGTGATCGGCTCCAATTCGCTGGTGAACATCGACGCGCAGAGCCTCGTGTTCGATGACACGAACCTGTTCTCGTGGAACAAATATTCGGGCTACGACCGGTTCGAGACCGGCGTGCGCGCCAATTACGGCGCCCAGTTCACGCTGAACTTCAACAACGGCGGCTTCGTCAACGTGATGGCGGGCCAGTCCTACCAGCTCGCCGGGACGAACAGCTACGCCACGCCCGACGCCGCCAACGTCGGCCTCAGCTCCGGCCTCGACACGCGCCGCTCCGACTATGTCGGGCGCATCGCCTTCGCGCCGGCCGGCTTCCTGTCCTTCGTCGCGAAGGCCCGATTCGATCAGTCCAACATGCACCTGCGCCGCCTCGACCTCGTGGCGGGCGCAACCTTCGGCCCGCTGACGACAACGATCCAGTACGCCAATTATTCGGCCCAGCCGCTGCTCGGCTTCGACGTGCGCCGCCAGGGCCTGTCGCTCGGCGCGCGCTACGACATCACCAAGAACTACTTCGTGAACGGCAACGTCCAGTTCGACATGTCGCGCTACCTCTACAACAACGCGGCCGCGATCAACGGCGTGCTGGGCTATGCGCCGGTCATGTCGATCGCGGGGCTGGGAATCGGGGCCGGCTACCAGGACGATTGCACGACGTTCACGATCAACTACACGTCGAACTATCAGGTGAATTCGTCGACCGGCCTGCCTGGCCGCAACCAGACGCTGCTGATGACGCTGCAATTGCGCACGCTGGGCGAAGCGAAGGTCGGCGCCAATCTCGGCTTCACGGCGCTGAACGACGGCCTGAAGCAGTCGCAGTGAGCGCCGCCCGCCTCCTCGCCCTGACGCAGGGCGACCCGTCCGGCATCGGCCCCGAAATCGCGATCGCCGCCTACGAGGCCGCCCGCGCGGACGCGCGGCTGCCGCGCTTCGTCCTGCTGGCGGACGTGGACTTGATGCGCTCTCGCGCGCGCGCAATGGGCAGCGGAATCGAGATCGCGTCCTGTGCGCCGGACGAGGCGCCCGGCGTCTTCGACCGCGCCCTGCCCGTCCTGGCGACAACGGCGCGCGCGACGGGCGAGCCGGGGAGACCCGATGTCGCCGACGCCGCGTCCACCATCGAGTCGATCGAGCGCGCGGTCGCTCTCGTGGTCGAGGGCCGCGCCGGCGCCGTCGTCACCAATCCGATCGCGAAGGAGGTTCTCTATCGCGCGGGATTCGCGCATCCCGGCCATACGGAGTTTCTCGGCGAGCTGGCCAAGCGTCACGCCGGCCGCAATGCGCGCGCCGTGATGATGCTGTGGGCGGAGGAGCTTGCCGTCGTGCCGGCAACCATCCACGTCCCGCTCGCCGATGTTCCGCGCCTGCTGACGCGCGAACTGATCGTGGAGACCGGCCGGATCGTCGCCGCCGACATGCGCGCCCGTTTCGGCATGGCCGCGCCGCGCATCGCCGTGTCCGGGCTCAACCCGCACGCCGGCGAGAACGGGACGATCGGCCGGGAGGAGACGGACACGATCGCGCCCGCGGTCGCCGATCTGGTCGCAGCGGGAATCGACGCGCGCGGCCCCTACCCCGCCGACACGCTGTTCCATGCGCAGGCGCGTGGAAAATACGACGCGGCGCTGTGCATGACGCACGATCAGGCGCTGATCCCGATCAAGACGCTGGCTTTCGACCGCGCTGTGAACGTCACGCTCGGCCTGCCCTTCGTGCGCACGTCGCCGGATCACGGCACGGCGTTCGACATCGCCGGCAAGGGGGTGGCGAACCCCACGAGCCTGATCGAAGCGCTGAAGCTGGCGGCGCGCTTGGCGCAATCGCTGGCATGACAACCGACGGCCTGCCTCCCCTGCGCGACGTCGTGGCGCGCTTCGACATCGCGCCGAAAAAGGCGCTCGGCCAGAATTTCCTGTTCGACCTCAACCTCACACGCCGCATTGCGCGCGCGGCGGGGCCGCTGGACGAAGCGACCGTCATCGAGATCGGCCCCGGTCCCGGCGGTCTCACGCGGGCTCTGCTGGCCGAGGGCGCCAAGCGCGTGGTGGCCATCGAGCGCGATGCGCGCTGCCTGGCGGCGCTCGCGGAAATCTCGGCGCATTATCCGGGGCGCCTCGACGTGATCGAGGGCGACGCGCTCGAAGTCGACATGCAGGCGCTCTGCGCGAAATACGCGGGCGAAGGCCCGGTGCGCGTCTGCGCCAACCTGCCGTACAACATTTCGACCGTGCTGCTGACCAGCTGGCTCGAAGCCGAAACATGGCCGCCGGCCTGGGACCGGCTGACGCTGATGTTCCAGCGCGAGGTCGCCGAGCGAATCGTGGCGACGCCAGCGCAGCGCGCCGATTACGGGCGGCTCAGCGTGCTCTGCGGCTGGCGCGCGCAAGCGCGCATTCTGTTCGACGTGCCGCCGTCCGCCTTCACGCCGCCGCCGAAGGTCACGTCGTCCGTAGTCGAGCTGCGCCCGCGGGAAAAACCGATGGAGTGCGACAAGCGCATATTGCTCGGCCTCACGCAGGCCGCCTTCGGCCAGAGGCGCAAGATGCTGCGGCAATCACTGAAGAGCGGAGTCGCGCCGCTCGAAGTTGCGACGGCGCTGGCGGCTGCGGGCATCGAAGCGACGAAGCGCGCCGAGGAGGTGGATGTCGCCGGCTTCGTCGGCCTCGCGCAGGCGCTCGAGAAAGCGCGCCGCTGATCTCAGCCGCCGTGCTTCTTCAGCCAATCGGCCCAGGAGCCGTGACCGATCTCATTCATGTATTGCCACCAGCGCTGCCCGGTCGGGGCCTTGGTCTGCGCTGCATAATAGTCCGGCAGCGGCTTGAACCAGTCGTAGAGACGGCGCAGTTCGCCGATCGGCTCGAGCGCCGCGTCGATGCGTAGATCAATGGCGGCGTAGGGACCTGAATCAAAGACGCGGATCGCCGCCGAGGTCTGCCCTTCCGGCTGGCCGCCGGCGTCGCGGCCCGCCTCGATCGCCAGCATCAGACGATCGCCGAGCGCCTTTCCGGGTGAGGCTTTGAAGGCATTCGCCATGTCGACGACGACGCGCTCGCTTACCAGCACATTGCCGGCCGCGACGAAACCGTCGCCGATGACGTGTCCCGCCCAAGGCGGATTCTTCTCGCCCGTGCGCGCTGCGGCGCGGCCGGCCGAATCGACAGCTGCGAGCTGACGCAGCTGGGGATGGCTATCGCTGGACGCGATCGACTCGACGATCCAGTCGGCGTTTGCGTTCACGTCGATCAACTTGGCGGCGCGCGTCAGCAGTTCCGCAGAACCCAATGCCTGCACGACGGCGATCGCGCTGCCCGGCGTGCAGACGCAGATCGCGCGCGCAGCGGCCGGCGTATAGGTCGAGACGACCATGCCGAAGGCGCCGGTTTGCGGGCAGCGGGCGATCAGGGAAAATGTCATGCTGTCTCCAAACCTGGATTGCCTGCTATTCCGCCAGCAGTTTCGCGACAAAGGCCTCGACCCCCGGCTGCCGGCGCGTGCGCTTCAGGCGCTCGGCCTCCAGGATCAGCAGCAGCTCCCGATAGGTCTTCTGCAGGTCGTCGTTGACCAGCACGTAATCGTACTGCGCCCAGCGGCGGATTTCGTTGCGGGCATTTTCGAGGCGCTTCTCGATCGTGGCCGCCGCATCTTCGGCGCGCCGCTCCAGTCGCGCGCGCAGCTCCTTCATCGAGGGCGGCAGGATGAAGATGGTCACGACGTCGGACTGCGTCTTCTCGCGCACCTGCTGCGCGCCCTGGTAGTCGATGTCGAAGAGAACGTCGCGGCCTTCCGACAGGACGGCCTCCACCGGCCCGCGCGGCGTGCCGTAGAAATTGCCGTGCACTTCCGCCCATTCCAGCAGGTCGCCGGAATCGCGCATCCGCTCGAATTGCGCGCGCTCGATGAAACTATAGTGGATGCCGTCGACCTCGCTCGACCGTCTCGCGCGCGTCGTCACCGATATGGAGAGCGTGAGATCGATATCCCTGGCCTGCAGCAGCATCCGCGTCAGCGTCGTCTTGCCGGCGCCCGACGGCGACGACAGGATCAGCATGAGGCCGCGCCGCTTGAATTGAATCGCGCTGGAGGTCGGGTCGCTCATTGCTGTCGGCTCATTCGATGTTCTGGACCTGCTCGCGGAACTGCTCGACCTCCACCTTGAGTTCAAGCCCGATCGCGGTCAGCGCGGAATCGTTCGATTTGGCGCAGAGCGTATTCGATTCGCGGCCGAGCTCCTGCGCGAGAAAATCGAGGCGGCGGCCGATGGCCCCGCCCTTCCGCAACAGGTCGTTCGCGGCCCTGGCGTGCGTGTGCAGGCGGTCGAGCTCTTCGCGGATGTCGGCGCGCGCGGCGAGCAGCACGGCCTCCTGGTGCAGCCGCGCGGGATCGAGGCCCTGCGTCAGGCCGAGCGCCTCGATCTGGCGGGCGATGCGCGCCTTGACCGCCTCGGCGCCCCTGCCCGGCGCATTTTCCGCCTGGCGGGCGAGTTCGCCGATGCGCGCTACCCGCTCGCCCAGAACCGCGCCGATGGCCGCGCCCTCCGCGCGCCGCATGGCGGCGACGGCCTCGAGCGCCGCCTTCAGCCCCGCCAGAACGTCGGCGGCGAGCCTCGCGCGCGACGCCTCGTCGTCCTCCTGCTCGCCGGTCTCGACGATGCCGCGCAGCGACAGCAGGCCGTCGAGCGAAGCCGGCCGCACGCTGGCGTTGAGCGGCACGTCGGCGAGACGGGCGATCAGCGCGTCGAGCGCGGCACGGTTGATGCGGACGTCAGCGCCCGCGCCTTCGCGCGTCGTCGTCAGCGTCGCATGGCAGGCGCCGCGCGTCAGCGCCGCGGAAATGACGGCGCGCGCCTCGATGTCGACGGCGTCGAAACCCGGCGGCAGCCGCAGTCGCAGGTCGAGGCCCTTGGAATTGACCGTGCGGATTTCCCAGGCCCAGGTCCAGGCGCCAGAGCGCCCGGAGGACCGGCCGAATCCCGTCATGCTGTGGATGGTCATGCGCTCTCGATTCTCGTGGCGCGTTTAAACCACCTGTCGCGCGGCTTGCCGAGTCCGTTCGACCAGCGCGGTCAATGAAACGCCAGCGCGTTCGAGACGCTCTTGGCCGTATTGAGGTCCCAGCTCTTGTTGCGCAGGGGATCGAGCGCCGTGCCCTCGGAGGCGTCGAAAGCGACGGGCTTTTTCGCCGGGCCCGGCTGCGGTCCGGGCGTCGCGACGGCGGCGGCGGCGACATCGGCCGTGGTCGCGCCGTTCGTCGGCAGGCCGAGCTTGGCCGCCTGCGCGCGTTGCTCGGCAAGGGTTTTGGCGGGCACCGGGTAGAGTTGCTCGGAGCCCGGTTCGGACATGGGCCCGTCGAGCGTGTCGTCGCCGTCGACGCCGCGCACCTTGATGCCGGGATCGTCGAAGCTGGCGGTCAGCTTGCCTTGCGGCTGCGCCGCCGCGGCCGTCTCGACGCGCAGCGTCGAAAGCGGCCTGTCCTTGCTCCAGGGCTGCGGGGCGAAGGACGAAAGCTGCCTCAGCTGCTCGCTCGAGAGAAGGCTCGGCGCGACGCGCTCGATCGCCTTGGCCGCTTCGGCTGGCGCCACTTTCGGCTCGGGCGGCGCGATGTCCGTGGGATCGGCGGCCAGCGCGGTCAGGACGCCGAAATTCCCGGAAGGCTCGGTCTCGCTGCGCTGGCCCGGCCGGATCGCGGGCGCCGGGGCGACGGCCGGCGCGTCCTGCGCGCGGTCGACATTGGCGCCTGCGCCCTTCTCGCGCTCGATCTGGCGCCAGCGCATGACGTTGCGATTGTGCTCGTCGAGCGAGGAGGCGAAGACATGGCCGCCCGTGCCGTCGGCGACGAAGTACAGTTCCTGCGTCCGCGACGGATTGGCGACCGCTTCGAGCGCGGCGCGGCCGGGATTGGCGATCGGGCCCGGCGGCAGGCCGTCGATCGCGTAGGTGTTGTAGGGCGTCCATTTCTGGACTTCGGAGGCGAGGATGCCGCGCCCGAGCGTGCCGCGCCCGCCGACCAGCCCGTAGACGATGGTCGGGTCGGACTGCAGGCGCATCCGCTTGTTGAGGCGGTTGATGAAGACGCCGGCGACGCGCGGGCGCTCGTCGGCCTTGCCGGTCTCCTTCTCGACGATGGAGGCGAGCGTGAGGAGTTCGTGCGGCGAGCGCAGCGGCAGGTCGGGGCTGCGCTGCGCCCAGACGCGCTCGAGCAGCTTCTTCTCGCTCTCCTGCATCTTGCGGATCAGGTCGCGGGCGCTGGTGCCGCGCGCCACCTTGTAGGTCTCCGGCAGCAGCGAGCCTTCCGGCGGAATTTCCTTGAGATCGCCGATGAGGACGTCGTTCTCCTTGAGCCGGTCGACGATCTGCTGGCTGGTCAACCCTTCGGGGATCGTCACGCCGTGCAGGATCTGGCGGCCGTTGACGAGCGTGTCGAGGACCTCGCGCAGGCTCGCCTGCTGGCGGAACAGATATTCGCCGGCCTTGAGCTTGGAACGCGCGCCCTCGATCAGCAGTTCGATGTTGAGGAGCGCGGTATTGTCGATCACGCCCTCCTTCTCGAGCAGCGCGATGATGTCGGGCACTTCGGTGCCCGGCGCGACGTAGACGACCTTGTCGCTCGGCAGCGGGCCCGGCTCGCGCATCTTGCGCTGCATCAGCACGAGCCCGAGGCCGCCGGCGACGCAGAGCACGAGCAGGAAGGACAGGAAGCCGGAGAAGGCGGACAGCGTGCCGTCGCGCCGCTTCTTCTTCTTCGGTTCGGGCGGCGGGGGCGCGGCTTCCGGCTGCAGCGCCTCGCTCGGGCTCTTCAGGCTGCGCCGCCGGGAGAAGATGCCGCTGCGCGCGGCGGCGCCCGGCGCAGGCGGCGGGGCGTCCCGATGTTCCGGCTCGACGTTGCTCATTCCCAGCGGTCCACCTGAATTCAAACGCCGCTCCGACGAACGAGCGACACTAACCTGCTTTATGGCGAAAAAGCGGTCGTCTCAGTTCGGCGGGCCGACGAAGATCAGCGAAGCGTTGGTGCCGCCGAAGCCGAAGGAATTCGACAGGGCGGCGCGGATTTCGCGCTTGCGCGCGGTATGCGGCACGAGATCGATCGGCGTCTCGAAGGCGGGATTGTCGAGATTGAGCGTCGGCGGCGCAACCTGGTCGCGCAGCGCGAGGATCGAAAAGATGGCTTCCGCCGCGCCGGCCGCGCCAAGCAGATGGCCGATCGCCGACTTGGTGGACGACATCGAGGTCTTGGAGGCCGAATTGCCAAGCACGCGCTCGACGGCCTGCAGTTCGATGCCGTCGGCCATGGTCGAGGTGCCGTGGGCGTTGACATAGTCGATGTCGGCGGCCGAAAGGCCGGAGCGCTTGAGGGCGGCCATCATGCAGCGGTAGGCGCCGTCGCCATCTTCCGAGGGCGCGGTGATGTGATAGGCGTCGCCCGACATGCCGTAGCCGACGATCTCGGCATAGATTTTCGCGCCGCGCGCCTGCGCGTGCTCCAGCGATTCCAGCACCAGCGCGCCGGCGCCCTCGCCCATGACGAAGCCGTCGCGGTCGCGGTCGTAGGGACGCGAGCCCTTGGCGGGCTGATCGTTGAAGGAGGTGCAGAGCGCCTTGCAGGCGGCGAAGCCCGCTATGCCGATGCGGCAGATGGCCGATTCGGCGCCGCCGGCGACCATGACCTCGGCGTCGCCGAGCGCGATCAGCCGCGCCGCGTCGCCGATGGCGTGGGCGCCCGACGAGCAGGCGGTGACGACCGCGTGGTTCGGTCCCTTGAGCCCGTGCTCGATCGAGACATAGCCCGAGGCGAGGTTGATGAGGCGGCCGGGGATGAAGAAAGGCGAAACGCGGCGCGGGCCGCGCTCCTTCAGCAGCAGCGAGGTGTCGGCGATGCCCGAAAGCCCGCCGATGCCGGAGCCGAACATGACGCCGGTCGAAATCTGCTGCTCGTAGGTCTCGGGCTTCCATTTCGCGTCGGCCAGCGCCTCGGTGGAGGCGGCCATGGCGTAGAGGATGAAGTCGTCGACCTTGCGCTGCTCCTTCGGCTCCATCCACTGATCGGGATTGAAGGTGCCGTTGGAGCCGTCGCCGCGCGGCACGTGCGCGGCGATCTGGCAGGGCAGATCGTCGATCTCGAATCCCTGAATGCGGCCGAAGCCGTTCTCGCCAGCGATCAGGCGCCGCCAGCTCGTCTCGACGCCGCCGCCCAGCGGGCTGACCATGCCGAGGCCAGTGACCACGACCCTACGCATTGACGACATGTGGAAACGCCCGCTGCTGTTCGACGAAAATGAGCGCCGCCGATCAGGCGGCGGTCGCCTTTTCGAGGAACTTCACGGCGTCGCCGACCGTCACGATCGTCTCGGCGGCGTCGTCGGGAATTTCCACGCCGAACTCTTCCTCGAAAGCCATGACGAGCTCGACCGTGTCGAGCGAATCCGCGCCCAGGTCCTCGATGAAATTGGCGCCGTCGATGACCTTGTCCTGCTCGACGCCGAGATGCTCGACGACGATCTTCTTCACGCGCTCGGCGACATCGCTCATGTGTTTGTGTCCTTGTTTCTCTGACCAGCGTCTTCGGTGACCATCAGGAGCGCAAACGCCCCGGATTTGCAATGTCGCGGCGGCGCGCGCCCGACGAATTCCGCGCGTCGGATAACACACTTCCCGGAGCCTCGCCAGTAGTCTGGCGGTTGAGCCCGAGCTTGTCCAACGCGCGGCGTGACAGGGTGCAACCCCTTTAGATCATTGCCATTCCGCCATTGACGTGCAGCGTCTGGCCGGTGACATACTGCGCCTCCTGGCTGGCGAGATACACGACGGCGGCGGAGATATCGGCGCCCTGCCCGAGCTTGCCGGCTGGCACCTGCCCGAGAATCGCTTCCTTCTGCTTGTCGTTCAGCGCATCGGTCATCGGGCTCTCGATGAAGCCCGGCGCCACGCAATTGACCGTGATGCCGCGCGAAGCGACCTCGGCGGCAAGCGACTTTGACATGCCGATCATGCCGGCCTTGGAGGCCGCGTAATTGCCCTGCCCGGGATTGCCGGTGACGCCGACGATGGAGGTGATCGACACGATGCGGCCCCAGCGGCGCTTCATCATGCCCTTCACGGCGGCGCGCGCGAGGCGGAAGGTGGCGGTGAGGTTGACGGCGATGACCGTGTCCCAGTCCTCGTCCTTCATGCGCATGAACAGGCCGTCGCGGGTGAGGCCGGCGTTGTTGACGAGAATGTCGAGCTGGCCCATCGCGGCTTCCGCCGCCGGCACGAGCTTTTCGACCGCCTCCCTGTCGGAGAGGTTGCAGGGCAGAATGTGCGCGCGGCTTCCAAGTTCGCCCGCCAGCTTTTCCAGAGCCTCGGCGCGGGTGCCCGAGAGCGCCACGGTCGCGCCCTGCGCATGCAGCCCGCGCGCGATGGCCGCGCCGATGCCGCCCGAAGCGCCCGTCACGAGCGCGGTCTTGCCGGTCAGGTCGAACATGGAAATGGCTCCTCTCAAATTCCCGAAACCTCATCCCGAGGAGCAATGCGCAGCATTGCGTCTCGAAGGATGGCCGCAATTCCCATGCTTCGAGACGCGACGCTTCGCATCGCTCCTCAGCATGAAGGCCCGTACTATCCCGCCTTATACGCTTCGACATCCGCCGGCGCGCCGACGCTCATGCCGGTCGCGCCGTCAGCCAGGCGCTTGAGAAGCCCCGTCAGCACCTTGCCGGCGCCGAGCTCGACGAAGCGGTCGCAGCCGTTGGCGGCCATGTAGCCGACGCATTCGCGCCAGCGCACGGTGCCGGTGACCTGCTTGACGAGAAGGTCGCGGATTTCGGCCGGATCGGTCACGGCGCGCGCCACGACATTGGCGACGACGGGAACTTTCGGCGCGACGATGTTGGTCGCAGCCAGCGCTTCCGCCATCGCGTCGGCGGCCGGCTGCATCAGCGCGCAATGGAAGGGCGCGGAGACGGCGAGCAGCATGGCGCGCTTGGCGCCCTTCGTCTTGGCGATCTCGATCGCCTTGTCGACGGCCGCCTTGGAGCCCGACGCCACGACCTGGCCGCCGCCATTGTCGTTGGCGATCTGGCAGACGCCGCCGGCTTCCGCCTGCGCTTCGGCCGCGACCGCGACGCCGGTCTCGTAGTCGAGGCCGAGCAGCGCGGCCATCGCGCCCTGCCCTACGGGAACCGCCGCCTGCATCGCCTTGCCACGCAAGCGCAGAAGGCGCGCGGCGTCGGCGAGTGAGAAAGCGCCGGCGGCGGCGAGCGCCGAATATTCGCCGAGCGAATGGCCGGCGACGAATTTGGCGTCGCGGGCGAGGTCGAGACCGGCTTCGGCCTCCAGAACGCGCGTGGCGGCGAGGCTGACGGCCATCAGCGCCGGCTGCGCGTTGGCGGTCAGCACGAGATCGGCCTCGGGGCCTTCGAACATCAGCGTCGAGAGCTTTTCGCCGAGCGCGGAATCGACTTCGTCGAAGACGGAGCGGGCGGCGGGAAAGGCGTCCGCGAGCGCCTTGCCCATGCCGACGGCCTGCGAGCCCTGCCCCGGAAATACGAATGCCTTGGCCATGCGGGCCCTCCCATTGTTGGCGGCTGAGTGGCGCAGCGACGAAGGCGAGTCAAGTTCGTGTCATTCCCGACGGGCCGCAGGCCCGAGCGGGAATCCAGGGCGGGAGCGGCGCGCGCTGGATTCCCGCTTTCGCGGGAATGACATTCGGGGCGTCATCGGTCACACTCGCGCATGCCCTTCAAATGCGACATCCCCGCCGTAGCCACGCAACTCCAGGACGACGAGGCCGTGCGCATCACGCGTTGGGACTTTGCGCCCGGCGCCGTGACCGGAATGCATCGGCACGGCTGGCCCTATTTCGTGGTCATGCTGACCG
>JBDHTL010000052.1:0-22243 GCA_039808645.1 Rhodoblastus sp.
CGCGCCGGCGTCACCCTGAGCGACGTGATCCGGTTGCGCGTCTTGCGCAGCACCTCGAACCGGAAGCCGTGGAAAGTGAAGGTCTGTCCGGGCTCGGGGATCATGCGCGCCTCGTGGATGACGAGGCCGGCGATGGTCGTCGCCTCCTCGTCCGGCAGGCGCCAGTCCATGATGCGATTGAGGTCGCGAATCGGCGCCGCGCCGTCGACGATCACCCCGCCGTCCGCGGTCTGGCGGACGCCCTGCGCGGCGATATCGTGCTCGTCCGTAATGTCGCCGACGATCTCCTCGAGAATGTCCTCGAGCGTCACCAGCCCCATGACCACGCCATATTCATCGACGACGAGCGCGAAATGCGTCTTGCGCTTGCGGAAGGCCTGCAACTGGTCGCCGAGCGAGGTCGTCTCCGGCACGAACCAGGCGTCGAGCTTGATCGCGTCGATGTCGAGCTTGTCGGGGTCGCCCCCCGATTCGAGCTCGCGCAGCAGATCCTTTGCGTGCATGACGCCGACGATGTTCTCGGGCTCGCCGCGCCACAGCGGCAGGCGCGTGTGGGGCGAGGCGAGCACCTCCCGCACGAGCTGGCGCGGCGGCAGTTCGGCGTTCACGGCGACCATCTTGGTGCGGTGCACCATGACGTCGGACACGGACAGGTCCTTCAGGTCGAGAAGGCCGCCGAACATGTCGCGGTCGGCGCGTGCGACGCCGCCTCCCTGATGCAGATAATCGACCGTGCTCTTGAGCTCGTCGTGGCCGCCGACCACGGAATGGGCGTCGCCCACCTTCACGCCGGCGGCGCGCAGGACGCCGCGCACGATCATTTCCACCGCGACCAGGATCGGGCCGAACACGGCGACCGCGACGGCCGCCGGCCGCGCGACGGCAAGCGACATCTTTTCGGGAAAATTGATGGCCAGCGTCTTCGGCATCACCTCCGCGAAGATGAGCAGCAGCGCGGTCATCATGAAGGTGGCGTAGATCGCCCCTTTCTCGCCCGCCAGCGCCACCAGCAGGCTGGTGGCGACGGCCGACGAGGCGATGTTGACCAGCGTATTGCCGAGCAGCATCGCGCCGATGAAGCGATCCCGCGATTCCAGCAGCCGGTTCACGATCGCCGCCCGCCTGTCGCCGCCTTTCTCCAGCGCGTGCATGCGCGCGCGCGAGGCCGCCGTCAGAGCGGTTTCCGAACCCGCGAAGAAGGCCGACAGCAGAATGCAGGCGCCCACGACGGCCGCCGCTGTCCACGGATTGATCGACAGAGGCTCGCCCAATGCCCCTTCCATGATGCGCTCATCCACATTTGCGCCGGTCGCCAACCCGGGCCGGCTTCAACTCTCGCCGTCGTTCGCCGCGGCGCCCGGTTTCACGAGGCGGCGAGTTCCTTTTCCAGGAAGGCGCGCACCTCGCCGGGCTCGACGCCTCTGGCGATGAAGGACTGGCCGATGCCGCGCGCCAGAATGAAGGTGAGCGAGCCCTGGCTCACCTTCTTGTCCTGGTACATGGCTTCGAGAATGGCGTCGGGGCCGGCGTTCCAGCCCGAAATCTCGGGAATTCGGGTCGGCAGCCCGACCGTACGCAGATGGCCGGCGACGCGCTCGGCGTCCTGTCCCGCGCAGAGCCCGCGCGCGACGGAGAAACGAAAGGCGCAGGCCATGCCGATGGCGACGCCCTCGCCGTGCACGAGGCGCGCGCCGTCGTAATTCACCAGCCGTTCCAGCGCATGGCCGAACGTGTGGCCGAGATTGAGCAGCGCGCGGTCGCCCTGTTCCGTCTCGTCGCGCGCCACGACCGCGGCCTTGGAGGCGCAGGAGCGCGAGATCGCCTGGATCCGCGCCGGTCCCCCGGCGAAGACCGCCCGCCAGTTCTGCTCGAGCCAGGCGAAGAAATCGGGCGCGTCGATCAAGCCGTACTTGGCGACTTCCGCGTAGCCCGCGCGGAATTCCCGCTCGGGCAGGCTCGTCAGCGCCGCCGTGTCGGCCAGCACCAGCGCGGGTTGGTAGAAGGCGCCGATCAGGTTCTTGCCGTGCGCCGAATTGATGCCGGTCTTGCCGCCGACCGAGGAATCGACCTGCGCGAGCAGCGTCGTCGGAATTTGCGCGAAGCGGACGCCACGCCGCACCGAGGCCGCCGCGAAGCCCGCGAGGTCGCCGATCACGCCGCCGCCGAGCGCCACGACGAAATCGCCGCGCTCGATCTTCGCGCCGATGACCGCCTCGCAGACGCGCTCGAACCATTCGTAGCGCTTGGTGCTCTCGCCGGGCGGCACGATGACGGCCGTATGGCGAATCCCGGCCGCGTCGAGGCTTGCCTCCAGCGTCGGGAGGTGGATGCGCGCGACATTCTCGTCGGTGACGACGGCGCAGGCGGCTTTCGGCGCGAGCGCCGCGATCCGTGCGCCGGCCTCCCCGATCACGCCGTCGCCGATGGCGATATCGTACGCCCGCGCGCCGAGTTCGACCCGCACGATTTCCCGCGGCGGCGTAGCCGGGGCCGCGGGCGTCGCAAGATAAGCTTCCAGCGCGTTCATCACATCCTCGACCACGGCGTCGTAATGGGCGTCGCGCGCCTCCACCGTCACATCGGCTTCCGCATAGACCGGGTAGCGTTCGTCCATCAACCGGCGCAGCGTGCCCTCGGGGTCCGGGGTCTGCAGCAGCGGGCGCGTCGGGCGGCGACGCACGCGCTTCATCAGCAGGTCGAATTCCGCCTTCAGCCACACCGAAATCCCGCTTTCGCCGATTCGCGCGCGGGTCTGCCCGTTCATGAAGGCGCCGCCGCCGGTCGCGATCACGTTCGGGCCGCTCGCCAGCAGCCGCGCCATCACCCGCCGCTCGCCGTCGCGAAAATAGGGTTCGCCGTAGCGCGCAAAAATCTCGGCGATCGTCATCTGGTGCGCGGCTTCGATTTCATGGTCGGCGTCGACGAAGGGCAGGCCGAGCCGCTCGGCGAGCCGGCGCCCGGCGGACGTCTTGCCGCAGCCCATCATGCCGACGAGCACGAGCGAACGCGTTCCGAGCGCGGCGACGAGCGCGCGCTCGCGCGTTCGCGGAACGCGCGGCGCATGGACGACGCCTGTGTTGGCTTGATGCATGGCAAGTCCTGTAGCACAGCGCCCGCCCCGGCCGAAATCGCGCGCCGCCGATCCTGCCGCGGCGACGCCGGTTGCCTGCGCCGAACCGGACGGAATATGTTCGGGCGCATGCGAGGGGGAGCGATTTGCCGAGTCTTTTCCGGTTTCTGATCGTTGTCGGCGTCTTGGGAGGCCTCGCCTACGGCGGCATGTGGGCGCTCGTGATGTTCGTCGAGCCGCAGCCGCGGGAAATGAGCAAGACGCTGCCGCCGAACGCGCTTTCCGGCAAATGACCGCCGCCCGATCGGCCGACGTAATCGATCTGTTTCTCGACATGATCGCCGCGGAGCGCGGCGCGGCGCGCAACACGATCGAGGCCTATCGCCGCGACCTCGCCGACTACACGGGCTTCCTGCACGGGCGCGGCGCGAACGCCGCAAAGGCGGACACGGCGACGATCCGCCTCTACCTGAGCGACCTCCAGGCGCGCGGCTTCGAGCCCTCCTCCTCGGCCCGGCGTCTCTCGTCGATCCGGCAGTTCCACCGCTTTCTCGTCGCCGAGAACCTGCGCGGCGACGATCCGACCGCCATTCTCGAAGGTCCGCGCCGCGCTCCCGCCGCCCCAAAAGTCCTGAGCGTCGATCAGGTCGACGCGCTCATCGAATCCGCCCGCGACGCCGCGATCGCGCCGGACGTTTCGCCCTCGCAGAGGATGCGCGCGGCGCGGCTCTACGCGCTGGTCGAGCTTCTCTACGCCACGGGCCTGCGCGTCTCCGAACTCGTGGCGCTGCCGAAGTCCGCCGCGCGAACACGGGAGGCCTTCATCACGGTGCGCGGCAAGGGCGGGCGGGATCGGCTCGTGCCGCTGACGCCTGCCGCGCGGGAAGCGATCGCCGCTTTTCGCGAGGCGATGAAGACCGCCGCGCCCGCGCTGGGCGAGTCGAAATGGCTTTTCCCGTCGGATGCCGAAAGCGGCCATCTGACGCGGCAGGCCTTCGCCCGCGACCTGAAGACGCTGGCCGCCGGGGTCGGCATCCGCGCCGCTTCGATCAGCCCACACGTCGTGCGCCACGCTTTCGCCAGCCACCTGCTGCAAAACGGCGCGGACCTGCGCATCGTGCAGGAACTGCTCGGCCACGCGGACATTTCGACGACGCAGATCTATACCCACGTCCTCGACGAGCGCACCCGGGCCATGGTGCGCGATCTGCACCCGCTCGGCGATCGGCCGACCGACGAGTGACTTTGGGCCTCGGCGGACGTTACCAAAGTCCCTTTTCTTTCTCGAATAGCCTTCGAATATTGCCAAGACCCGGTTTGCGGCGCCGGCACGGTCAATTCTATCAAGGAAACTCGTGTGGCCCTCGTTTCCCTCCGCCCGGAGGTCGTCGCCAGCGATCCGGACCAGCTTCTGGCCCGATTTCGCAGCAACTGGCCCGAGATTCGTCGTATTTCAGCGGCGCGCAATTCGGCTTTTGCGGCCCGGACCGGACGGATCCGGACGCGCAGCCTCGCCGTGATCGAAGTGAAGACGAGCGGATATTGTATCGGCATCGACGCGTCGGCCTACATGGTCGTCACGATCCCCAGCGCCGCCGGGCTCGTCGTCGCCTCGGGACGTCGCGAATGGCGAACGGCAGGCGGCGCGGCGCACTATGCCGACGGCCGCCCGTTCCAGATGGCCTTCGCCGACAATTTCCGCGGCTACCATGTCTGCGTGGAGAAGCGCGCCTTCCGGGAGACGGCGGAATCGTGGTGCGGCGAGCCTCTGCCGACGACAATTCGCGAATCCAGCCTCTTCGACGCCGCCGAGATGAACACCCTCTCGGTCGAAATCGAGGCGCTTGAGCGCGAGGCCGCCGAGGGGACGCTCGCGGAACTCACGCCGAAGCGCGAGCGGGACATCGAAGCGCGCTTCCATGCCGCCCTGCTGTCGAGCCCGCTCGGCGAACTGGCGCAGACGGTCGGGGCGACCGGCCAGGCCGCCGCCGCGGCCGTGGCGCGCGCCAGGGATTTCATTCGCGCCGAATATGCCGAACCCTTCAGCGCCCGCGATCTCGCCCGCGCGGCCGGCTCCAACCTGCGCAACCTCCAGGCCGCCTTTCGCAGGACGCATGGCGCGTCGCCCTGGCAATATTTGACGATGTGCCGGCTCGAGGCGGCGCGGCGGCGGCTGCGATCGCCCGCCGAACCGGCGACGGTCACGCAGATCGCAACGGACGCGGGCTTCACGCATCTGGGCGAGTTCGGCCGGCTCTACCGGGAAAGGTTCGGCGAACGTCCGACCGAAACGAGACGCCGCGCGCTCGGAAAATACGCGTCCGACTCGCAATTCCGATAGTCGGGCGGCGCGTTTCGCTCCTAGAAAATCGAGCCACGGGATTTTCGTGGCCGGACCCCCGTCCGGGAAGGCATTTTCAGTAGAGGAGCGCGTCACGATGCGCGGTTTTGCGGATTGTCGCGTCGTTGCCTCGGGACCGCTCGAAGCGCGCAAGCGGTCGGGCGGTCTTCTTCCCTGGCTCCTGTCGATCCTGTTCGTCGCCTTCGGCGGAGCGTCGGCTCTGGCGGACGACGCGGGCGCGCACGAATTCGTTCTGCGCGAAGCGCGCGGCGTCGCCCGGGCGGCGATCATCGAGTTTTCGCCGATGCGCGTACGGGCCCCCCGGCCCGCGCGCACGATTGCGCTGACGGTCCAATCCCCGCGCCGCGCGAGCATGACGCATGCGCGCTCCATGATCGCGCGCCACAAGATTGCGGCCCGCGGCGTCGTCCACGCGCCCGCGCCGAGGCATGTCGCAGCATTTGCGCCGCCGGCCGCGGTCCGGTCGCAGGCGCGAGTCGCCGCCGCGCCAAGTCTCCCGCCGGCCTCGAAGCCCGAGCCGGCCGCGACGGCGGCCAGCCGATACACCGATTCCAGCCTGCGAAAGGGCGATATCGTCGCAACCGAGAAGGGCCTGCGCGTCTTCAAGGGCGCATCGCATTTCCCGTACCTGGAAGCCGATTTCGTCGCCCTGCCGAAAGCCGGCCGACTGGGGCGCGAACTCGCGGCGCTCGATACGGCGATCGTCGGCCGGCAAAGCGGCAAGCGCCCGCGCGCCGAGGCCGCATCCGGCCGCCGCCCGCAGGCGCGGCAGCGGCATGCCGCGCAGGTCGAGACCGCGCGCCTGTCGTACGCGCCGGTCGAAAACGCGCTTCAGACGCCCTTCGCCGCCGTGCTCAACGAGAGCGAGACCGTGCAGGCGCAAGGATTCAGGACCGCATCGAGGACGCCGTCGCCCCGCATCGTCGGCGCGGGCTATATTCACTAGATCAGCCTGTTCCGAGCGGCCGTTCAAAGCCGGAAAGCTGATCGCTTTCAGCGCGTAGAGCGCGCGTCGCGCGAAAACCGGGTTCCCCCTTCTCGGTCCGCGCGCTCCAGGCAAAGGACGATGCGGCCCCGCGATCGCCCGCCGGCTATTTGCATCGGATGAGCAGGCGGTCGGTCTGGCTCCTGTCGCTGCGCGCCGAAGGCGGACGGCGGATCGAGACGCTATGGTCGTGTCCATGCGCCGCGCACCAGGAATCGGCCACCACCCGTTCGCAATCGAAGCCGACCGCCGCGCAGGCGCGTGTGTCGAGTCCATAGCCGTCCGCCGCCTCGACGACGACCGGCGCGCCTGCGGCGAAACCGGCGGAGCTCTCGCTGTCCGGCAGCCCGCCGGCGAGGCCCGCGGCGGCGAGAAGCAGAACGGAAGCCGACTTCAGAAGTCTCATCGTGAACTCCGTCGGCGATGGCGGGAGCCGACAAGTTCAGCGATAGCCAAACCGCATGAACGCCGGCTATCGGGATTGCGAGTCGCGACGGGATCGGGAAGACAAATTTCTCGCCCACTTGCAGCGACCGTCGAACTTGACTTGGCGGCGCCTTGTAGCCAGTTTCGCGCCGCACCCGGCGGGGAGGGCTCGGGCGCTCGATTTCAGGCGTGCGCGCCGCAACCCGATCCCGCATGGTTTCCTATCTCGATTTCGAAAAGCCGGTCGCCGAACTCGAAGCGAAGGTCGAGGAATTGCGCGCCGTCGCCGCACGCGGCGGCGCCGTCTCGATCGGCGAGGAGCTGACCAAGCTCGAGACCAAGGCGGCCCGGGCGCTGGCCGATCTCTACCGGGATCTCACCCCCTGGCAGAAGACGCTGGTCGCCCGCCATCCCCAGCGCCCGCGGTTCCTCGATTTCGTCAACGGGCTGATCACGGAATTCACCCCTCTCGCCGGCGACCGAAAGTTTTCCGAGGACGCGGCCATCGTCGGCGGATTCGGCCGCTTCCGCGGCCAACCGCTCTGTGTGATCGGCCAGGAGAAGGGCACGGACACCAAGACCCGGCTCAAGCACAATTTCGGCATGGCGCGCCCTGAGGGCTACCGCAAAGCCGTGCGGCTGATGGAGCTCGCCGACCGATTCGACCTGCCGGTCCTCTGCCTGGTCGACACCGCCGGCGCCTTTCCCGGCGTCGACGCCGAGGAGCGCGGCCAGGCCGAAGCCATCGCGCGCTCGACCGACGCCTCGCTGGCTCTGGGCGTGCCGAATGTCGCTGTGGTCGTCGGCGAAGGCGGTTCGGGCGGCGCCGTGGCCATCGCCAGCTGCAACCGCGTGATCATGCTCGAACACGCGATCTATACGGTCGCCTCGCCCGAGGCCTCGGCGTCGATCCTCTGGCGCGACTCCGGCCGCGCCCAGGACGCGGCGACCAACATGAAGATCACCGCCCAGGATTTGCTCAAATTCGGCATTATCGACACGATCGTTTCGGAGCCGGTGGGCGGCGCGCATCGCGACCCCGGCGCGATGATCGAAACGACAGGGGCGGCCATTTCCGCGGCTTTCGCCGGGCTGGCGGGTCTATCCCGCGACGAGTTGCGCGCCGCGCGCGCGGACAAGTTTCTGGCCATGGGGCGCAAAGCCCTGTAAGGCTGGGCGCCGTTTACGCGGCGTTAACCGCGACGACAGAAGGCGCCCCGGTCCGGTAACAGGCGCTTAGGGATAACGGACGTAAATCGGTCCTGCGGGCCGACGACACGTCAGGAGCCTGCCGCGGCGCAGAACGACAGACGCGCCGACGACGACGAACAGGGGACGCGACCCGCGTATGAAAGTCCGGCCGATTTCCACCCTGCCGCGCCTTGCGGCCTTCGGCGCAGTCGCCCTTCTCGGAGCGGGCCTGTCCGCCTGCAACGACGGCGCGAACATGTCCAACGCCCGCGCCTGGAAACCGATTCCCTCGGAAACGCTCGCCCTCATGTCTTCCAAGGGTACGGACGCGCACGAGCCGGTCCTGATCCGCACCTACAAGAAGGAAGCGGAACTCGAAATCTGGAAGCGACGCAAGGCCGACGGCAAGTACGCGCTGTTGAAGACCTATCCGATGTGCCGCTGGTCCGGGCAGCTCGGCCCCAAGGTGCGCGAGGGCGACCGCCAGGTGCCGGAAGGGTTCTATTCGATCGCGCCGAGCCAGATGAACCCGAACTCGAACTATTACCTATCGTTCAACGTCGGCTACCCCAACGCCTACGACCGTGCGCTCGGCCGCAGCGGCGGCATGATCATGGTGCACGGCGATTGCTCGTCGGCGGGCTGCTTCTCGATGACCGACAATCAGATCGCCGAGATCTACGCCATCGCGCGCGAGGGTTTCGGCGGCGGCCAGCGCGAGATCCAGCTGCAGTCCTATCCCTTCCGCATGAACGCGGAGAACCTGGCCAAGCATCGGCTCGACCCGAACATGGCGTTCTGGCGCCAGCTCAAGGAAGGCTCGGACCATTTCGAGGTGACCAAGCAGGAGCCCAAGGTCGCGGTCTGCGGCCGTCGCTATGTCTTCGACGCGAGCGCGCCGAACGGCGGCCGCATCGATCCGAACGGCGCCTGCCCGCCACTGACCGTCGATCCGGAGATCAAGTCGCAGGTCGCGGAAAAAGAGACCCACGACGCGGCCAAGGTCGCCGAACTCGTGTCGAAGGGGGTGCGCCCGATCCGCGTGAAATATGCCGACGGCGGCCAGCACCCCTACTTCGCCCACGTCGAAATGGTGAGCCGCCCAGAGGCGCTCGCGCAGGCGCCGGTCGAAATCCCGCTCGATTCGCCCAAGGGCAAGAAGGTCGAGACGAAGCTCGCCGCCGCAAAACCGATCAAGGCCGCCGCCCAGGAAACCGTCGCGGCCAAGGCGCCCGAGGCGGCCCAGCCTCCCGTGGCCGTCGCCGCCGCGACGCCGGGCGCGCGCGACATGATCGGCAAGTGGCTCGGCATGAACAAGGCCGAGACGAAGGCCGACGCGCCGCCTTCGCCGATCCCGGCCACCGTGCCGGTGACGGATCCGGACAAGCCGGTCGCCAAGGCTCACAAGCCCGCAAAGCAGCCGCAGGCCGCCGCCGCCAGGCCGAAGCCTCAGGCCTCGCTCGAGCCTGTCGCGCCCGCGCGGTATCTGACCGGCGAGCGCCCCGCGCTCGCAAGCATCGCCGGTGACGATCAGGCGACGCGCTGATCCGTCCGGTCAGCGCCCGCCGGTGACGTCCAGGATGGCGCCGGCGACGTAGGACGCTTCGTCCGACAACAGCCACACGGCGGCTTCCGCGACCTCTTCCGCGCTGCCTTCGCGCCCGATCGGCACGGTCTGTCCGAGCCGCTCGGCGCGGCCCGGCGCGCCCATCGCGGCGTGGAATTCGGTGGCGATCAGGCCCGGGCGGATCGCGTTCACCCGCACGCCTTCCGGGGCGAGTTCCTTGGAGAGCCCGTAGGTCAGCGTGTCCATCGAACCCTTGGTCGCGGCATAATCGACGCCTTCGCCGGGCATGCCGAGGCGGGCGGCGGCCGAGGACATGTTGACGATGACGCCGCCCCTGCCGCCGCGGCTCTTCGACATCCGCCGCGCCGCCTCGCGCGCGCCGTAGAGGGCGCCGAGCACGTTGATCTCGACGAGCCGCGCGATCTCCTGCGGCGCCTTGTCGGCGAGCCGCCCGGTCTGGCTGCCGATTCCCGCATTGTTCACGAATCCGTCGACCGGGCCGAAGGCTTTCTCGGTCGCATCGAAGGCCATCGCCACATCGTCCAGCTTGGCGGCGTCCGCCCTGATGGCCAGACCCTTGCCGCCCGCCACCCCGATGGCGGCGACGGTTTCCTCGGCAGCCGCGCCGTTGGAGAGATAGGTGATCGCGACCTTCCAGCCGCGCTTGCCCGCGAGAACGGCGACAGCGCGGCCGATGCCGCGGCTGCCGCCGGTGACGAGTATCGTCTTGCTCATGCGCCCCCCGCCCCTTTGGCGTCGGCCGTCTCGATCCGCGCCAGTTCTTCGATCATCGAATCTTCGTTCGGCCGGGCCGCAACCGCAACCGGCAGCCCCGCCGCCATCAGCGGCGCCGCCGCATCGGCCGAGATGGCGATATGGCGCGGCGCGCCGAGCGTTCCGCCCAGTCCGGCGCGGCGCGCAAGGTCGAGAAGGATCGCGGCGCTGCGTTGGGAATAATGCAGGATCGCATCAGGCTTGCCGGATTCGAACGCGCGCACGGCGTCTTCCGGAAGCGCCGCGACCGGTTCGGCCGCATAGATTTCGACCACCGTCAGCGCGAAGGCGCCGCAAAATGCGTTTTCGAGGTCCGGCTTGCGGTCGCGGCCGGCCAGATAGAGCAGACGCGCCGCGGGTCGCAGGATGCCCTTCGCCTTGGCGGCGAGATCGGCGGCGTCCGCGGCGAGGACCAGCGGCGCGGCGCATCCCGCCCGCCGGGCGGCGTCCGCCGTCCGCGCGCCGACCACGAGCAGCGGCAGGGTCCGCAAGGAGGCGAGCGGCGCCCACGGTCCGAAGGCGTGGGCGCTGGTCGCGACGAGCGCGTCGAAATCTCCGCTGGGCAGCGGCGGGTCGAGCGCTTCAATCTCGAGAATCGGCGCGACGACCGGCCGATGCCCCGCCGCCGCGAGCCGCGTCGCCGTCCGGCGCGCGTCGGCCGCGGCGCGGACGATCAGGACGTTCATGCCTTGGCGGCGAGGACGCCGGAGGGCAGGCGGTCGAGGATGGCGCGGCCGGCCTCGGCGGCGAGTCGCGCGGCCTCGGCCACGTCCCCCTCGCGCCGGTCGTCGAAGGCTTCCGAACCGTCGATCCGCAGGACGGAGCCCGAGAAGACGACGCGTCCGCCGCTGATGCGCGCATGGCCGGCGATCGGCGTGCGGCAGGAGCCGTCGAGCGCGTGCAGGAAGGCCCGCTCGGTCTGGAGCGCGACTCCCGTGTCGTGATGCAAAATGCCGGCGATGCGCGTGCGGGTCAGGTGATCGTCCGCGCGCACGCTGATCGCGATGGCGCCCTGGCCGACGGCCGGCAGGAACCGGTCGATCTCCAGAATCGCCGTCGCATGATGCGCCAGCCCAAGGCGCTTCAGGCCCGCGAGCGCCAGAAGCGTCGCGTCGATCTCGCCCGCTTCGGCCTTGCGCAGCCGCGTCTCGACATTGCCGCGCAACAGGGGCGTCTCGAAATCCGGCCGCAGCCGCTTCAATTGCGCCGCGCGGCGCAGCGAAGCGGTGCCGACGCGCGCGCCCCGAGGCAGCGCCTCGATCGACGGGGCGCGCGGCGAAATCAGCGCGTCGCGCACGTCCTCGCGCGGCAGGTAGCCGCCGACGTCGAGGCCGTCGGGAAGCAGGGTCGGCAAGTCCTTGGCCGAGTGCACGGCGATGTCGATCTCGCCGGCGAGCTGCGCGGCGTCGAGCTCCCTGGTGAACAGGCCCTTCCCGCCGGCCTCCGCGAGCGGCCGGTCGACGATGGCGTCGCCCGTCGTCTTGATGACGACGAGTTCGATCCTGTCTTCGTGGATGTCGTGGGCGGCGGCGAGCTTGCGGCGGGTCTCGCGCGCCTGCGCCAGCGCCAGCGGACTGCCGCGCGTGCCGATTCTGAGGAAAGCTGCGCTCATCTGGGGAAAGCTGCGCTCGTTTGGGAAGGGCCGCGCCTCCCGGCCGCCGATCCGTTTGCCGTATGGTCCGCTCGACTATAGGTTGCGCCACGACGATGCAAGAGCGTGATCTTGCGCGCCGCGAGCGCGATTTTGCACGCAACGTGTGCGCGAAAAGCACGGATAGGGCGCGGCCTCATGCTGGTTCTGGGAATCGAGACGACCTGCGACGAGACCTCCGCCGCCGTGGTCCGCAAGCGCATGGACGGCTCCGGCGAGATCCTCGCCAACGAGGTGATGAGCCAGATCGCCCAGCATGCCGCCTACGGCGGCGTGGTGCCGGAGATCGCGGCCCGCGCGCATGTCGACTATCTCGATCACCTGATCCGCCGCGCGCTCGCCCGCGCCAGTATCGCGCTCGACCAGGTCGACGCGGTCGCCGCATCGGCGGGGCCGGGCCTGATCGGCGGGCTGCTGGTCGGCCTCACCGCCGGCAAGGCGCTCGCATGGGCGGCGAACAAGCCCTTCATCGGCGTCAATCATCTCGAGGCCCATGCCCTGACCGCGCGCCTGACCGACGCGCAGGCCTTCCCCTACATCGTCCTGCTGGTGTCGGGCGGCCATACGCAATTGCTGGAAGTACGCGGCGTCGGCGACTACCGGCGCCTCGGCTCGACCATCGACGACGCCATCGGCGAGGCTTTCGACAAGGTCGGCAAGCTGCTGGGCCTGCCCTACCCCGGCGGGCCCAATGTCGAGAAGACCGCGCTCGACGGCGATCCCGAGCGCTTCGCCCTGCCGCGCCCGATGTTCGGCCGGCCGGAGCCGGATTTCTCGCTCTCGGGGCTCAAGACCGCCGTGCGCAACGAGGCCGCCAAGATCGCGCCGCTGACCAGGACCGACATCGCCGATCTCTGCGCCTCCTTCCAGGCGTCCGTGGTCGACGTCGTCATCGACCGCACGCGCGCCGCGCTGCGGGTTTCGCGAGAGGGCGGCTCGAAGCCGAGCGCGCTCGTGGTGGCGGGCGGCGTGGCCGCCAACGGGGCCATTCGCCGGGCGCTGACGCGCTTCTGCGGCGAGGCGGGCCTGAAGCTCGTGACGCCGCCGCCGGAACTCTGCACGGACAATGGCGCCATGGTCGCCTGGGTCGGAATCGAGCGCCTCGAGCTCGGCATGACGGACGATCTCACGACCGCCGCCCGCCCGCGCTGGCCCCTCGATGCGCGGACCTCGTTGCGCCATCACGGCAAGGCCTGAGGCATGGCGCGCGTCTTGTCGCTCGCCATGACCACGCTTGCGTTCGCAGTCGCCGATCCGCCGAAGGCGGCGCGCGAGCCGGCGCTTGCGGGCGTGCGGCTCTATTACGGCCCCTCGAAGGAGACCGCGGCGGTCGACCTCGATGCGATCGGTCGCGCAAAATCGTCGATCGACATGGCGGCCTATGTGCTGAGCGATCGCGGCGTGATCGACGCGCTGGGCCAGGCCGCGCGGCGCGGCGTCAAGGTGCGCATCTATCTCGACGGCGATGATCCCTCGCGAAGCGAGAAATCCGCCGACGCCCTGTCCGCCCTCGACGCCATTCCCGGCGTCCTCGTCCGCCGCAAGGCGCAGGGTCGCGATTCCATGCATCTGAAGTCCTATCTCGTGGATCGCAGGACGCTCCGCACGGGCTCCGCCAATTTTTCCTACTCGGGCGAGCGCTTCCAGGACAACGACGTCCTGCTGCTCGAAAGCCCGGCGCTGGTCGGCGCGTTTGCCCGCAATTTCGAGACGATCTGGGCGCGCGCCGACAACAGGGAGGCGGCGCGATGAGCGAAAGGATCGTCGTGCTCGGCGCCGGGGCCTTTGGCACGGCGCTCGCCAATCAGGCGGCGCGCAGCGGCGCGCGCGTGATCCTGTGGGCGCGCGACGCCGCGCATGTCGCGGAAATGCGCCGCACGCGCGCGAATGCGCGGCGTCTGCCGGGCGCAAAGCTCGCAGCCGGCGTGGAGCCCCGCGACGATATCGCGATCCTTCGCGAGGCGGATGTCGTCCTCGCCGCCACCCCCGCGCAGACGATGCGCGCAGTGGCGCGCGCGGCCGCGCCTTTCGTCCGGGACGGCGCCGACTGGCTGATCTGCGCCAAGGGGATCGAGCGCGGCACGCATGCTTTTCTCAGCGACATTGTCGCGGCCGAACTGCCGGCGGCGGTCGCCTCCATTCTCTCCGGGCCGAGCTTCGCCGAAGACATTGCCGCAGGCCTGCCGACCGCGATCACGCTCGCCTCGCCCGACGCCCCGCGCGCCGAGCGCCTCGGGCGGCTGCTCGATTCGCCGGCCTTCCGTCTCTATCGCTCGACCGACGTGCGCGGCGCGGAGATCGGTGGCGCGGCCAAGAACGTGCTCGCCATTGCCTGCGGCATAGCTGCCGGCCGCAGGCTCGGCGCGAGCGCGGTGGCGGCGCTGACGGCGCGCGGCTTTGCCGAACTCTCCCGCTTCGGCCGCGCATTCGGCGCCCGCCCCGAGACGTTGATGGGCCTGTCCGGCCTCGGCGATCTCGTGCTCACCTGCTCGTCGCTGCAATCGCGCAATTTCGCCTTCGGCCACGCGCTCGGAGCCGGGGCTGCGCTGCAGGAGGCGGCCGGGGGCAAGCTGGCCGAGGGCGTCTTCACGGCGCGCGCGCTCGTCGAACTGGCGGCGGAACGCCATGTCGAAATGCCGATCTGCGCCGTTGTCGACGCCATCGTGTCGGGCCAGATGAGCATCGACATGGGCATCGAATCCCTGTTGATGCGTCCGGTGAAGTCGGAAGTCTGAGGAACGGCCATGGCCCATTGGTTGATGAAGAGCGAGCCGTCCGTCTGGTCCTGGGCGCAGCAGGTCGAGGCCGGCGCCAAGGGCACGTTCTGGAACGGCGTCCGCAACCATCAGGCCAAGCAATGCCTGATGGCGATGAAGAAGGGCGAGACTGCCTTCTTCTACCATTCCAACGAGGAGCGCGCGGTCGTCGGCATCGTCGAGATCATCAAGACCTTCTATCCCGATCCGACCGACGAGAGCGGCAAGTTCGGCATGGTGGACGTGCGGGCGAAGAAGCCGTTCCCCAGGCCCGTGCCGCTCGCCGCGATCAAGGCGGAATCCAAGCTGGCCAAGATGGCGCTGGTGACCAATTCGCGCCTGTCGGTGCAGCCGGTGACCGACGACGAATGGCGTATCGTCTGCGCCATGGGCGGCCTGTAGTCTGGGACGCGGAATGTCCGGCACGATTCACAGGCGTTATTCGGAACGCGTCGCGCGCGGCGAGATCGAGAGCGATCCGGCGCAGATCGAAGCGGTGAAGAAGCTCGATGCGCTCTGCGTCGCGCTGGCGGAGTCGCGCCTCGCCCGCAAGTCCAGCGCTCTCGGCTGGTTGTTCGGCGGCCGCAAGGCGCCTGAACCGCCGCGCGGCCTGTACATCTGGGGCTCGGTCGGCCGCGGCAAGACCATGTTGATGGACCTGTTCTTCGACACGGTCGAGGTCCGCCGCAAGCGCCGCGCGCATTTCCATTCCTTCATGGCCGACGTGCATGCGCGCGTGCACGACTGGCGCCAGAAGAAGAAGGCCGGCGACGTGAAGGGCGACGATCCGATCGCTCCGGTCGCCGCCGATCTCGCCGAAGAGGCCTGGCTGCTCTGCTTCGACGAATTCGCGGTGACCGACATCGCCGACGCGATGATTCTCGGGCGGCTGTTTCAGGCGCTGTTCGCGAAAGGCGTGGTCGTGGTGGCGACCTCCAATGTCGAACCCGGCGATCTCTATCGCGACGGCCTCAACCGCGCGCTGTTCGTACCGTTCATTGAGATGATCCGGCAGAAGATGGAGGTGACCAGGCTCGAGGCGCGCACCGACTTCCGGCTGGAAAAGCTGTCAGGCTCCGAAGTCTGGTTCACGCCGCTCGGCGACGAGGCCACGGCGAAGCTGCAAAGGCTGTTTCACGCGCTGACTGGCGTCGAGCGTGGCGCGCCCGACAATGTGCGCGTTTTCGGCCGCGACGTGGCGATTCCGGAGGCCGCGCACAATGTCGCGCGCGTCCGCTACGAGGACCTCTGCGACCGTCCGCTCGGCGCCACCGACTTCGTCGAGATCGCGCGCGTCTATCACACGATCGTCATGGATGGCGTTCCCGTGCTCGATCCGGCCAGGAAGAACGAAGTGAAGCGCTTCATCGTCCTGATCGACGCGCTCTACGACCATCGCGTGAAGCTGGTGGCCGCCGCCGCCGCGGCGCCGCAGGCTCTCTATCCCGGCGGAACGGGACACGAGGCCTTCGAATTCGACCGAACCGTCTCGCGGCTCATCGAAATGCAGTCGACCGAATACCTCGCCCTGCCGCACGGCTCGCTGTCGGACGCCTCCGGCGACACCGGCGGCATCGTGGAGACCTGAACGCCATGTCGGCGGAAGCGAAGCAGAGCGATCTGCCGGCCGACGCGCGCATCATGGACGCGGCCGCGACCTTCCTGCGCCGGTATGGTCCGCGCCGCGCCACCGTCGTCGCCATCGCCGAAGCCGCCGGCATGTCGCACGCCAATGTCTACCGCTACTTTCCCTCCAAGGCGGCGCTGATCGAGGAGGTGACCGCCGCCTGGCTGAAACCGATCGAGGCGGAAGTGCGCGTCATAGCCGAAAGTCCGGATCCCGCGCCGGACAAGCTGGAGCGCATCCTGTTCGCCATTCAGCGCGCCTATCGCGACAAGCTGGAGCGCGATCCGCAATTGTTCCGCATTCTCGTCGAGGCCGCGCAGATCGACGCCCCCGTCGCCCGCAAGCACCGCGGCCGGTTGCAAGTGGCGGTGCAACGCACGATCGAGGAGGGCTTCGCCCAGGGCAATTTCCGCCAGGTCGACCTGCAGCGGGCGCTGTCGCTGGTGTTCGACGTGGCGCATCGCTTCGTCCACCCCGTCGCGATCGCGCTGGACGCCAGGACCGCGCGAACGGCGCTCAACACCCGGTCCGGGCGCGTGACCCGCTTGCTTCTGCAGGAACTTCGGGCGGGTCGATATTGATGCAAAGCCCGATACGAGTTTCATTTTCTGAAATCTGTAACCAGTCGCCCGCGGTTTGGGCACCATGCTTCACCAATCGTAACGCACTGACTTCTCGGCGCGATGGCCTGCGGTCATGGCGCGACACGGCCGTTCTCCCCGCTCCGGCGAGCGTCTGAGTCTTTCGTTGCCTTGCCAGTTTCGCGCGATCGGTTCAAAGAAGCGCGGCGTTCGCGGGGTGGCGCAATTCACCCGGGCGAACAACAGGCAAGATGGCGGGCGACAGACCGTCCGCCCCTTCAGGCCTTCGGGCGGTTCGACAGGGATGGACACTCATGGCGCGTAAGAAAATCGCATTGATCGGAGCCGGCCAGATCGGCGGCACTCTGGCCCATCTCGCCGGCCTGAAGGAACTCGGCGACATCGTCCTGTTCGACATCGCCGAAGGCACGCCGCAGGGCAAGGCGCTCGACCTTGCCGAATCCTCGCCCGTCGACGGCTTCGACGCCAAGCTCTCGGGCGCGAATGACTATAAGGACATTGCGGGCGCAGACGTCATCATCGTAACCGCTGGCGTGCCGCGCAAGCCCGGCATGAGCCGCGACGACCTGCTCGGCATCAACCTGAAAGTCATGGCCTCGGTCGGCGCCGGCATCAAGCAATACGCCCCCGACGCCTTCGTCATCTGCATCACCAACCCGCTCGACGCGATGGTCTGGGCGCTGCAGAAGGCTTCCGGCCTACCGGCCAACAAGGTCGTCGGCATGGCTGGCGTCCTGGACTCCGCCCGCTTCCGCTATTTCCTGGCCGAGGCGCTCAACGTATCGGTCAAGGACGTGCACGCCATGACGCTCGGCGGCCACGGCGACGATATGGTCCCGCTCGTCCGTCACTCGACGGTCGGCGGCGTGCCGCTGCCCGATCTCGTCAAGATGGGCTGGCTCACCCAGGAGAAGCTGGACGCCATCGTCGAGCGCACCCGCAAGGGCGGCGGCGAGATCGTCGCGCTGCTGAAGACCGGCTCCGCCTTCTACGCGCCGGCGGCGTCCGCCATCGCCATGGCTGAGGCCTATCTCAACGACCAGCGCCGCATCCTGCCCGTCGCCGCGCATCTGACGGGCCAGTATGGCGTCAAGGACATGTACGTCGGCGTTCCCGCCGTCATCGGCGCAAATGGCGTCGAGAAGGTGGTCGAGATCGCCTTCGACGCCGCCGAGACCGAAATGTTCAAGAAGTCGGTCGCGGCCGTGCAGGGCCTGATCGAGGCCTGCAAGAAGATCGATCCGGCCTTCGCCTGATTTCGACAAACGCCGGCGGTTCGGGCCGTCGGCGTTTCCATATCGACATTCGTTCGTCGCGCGCGGAAAGACGCGGGCGTGAGGAGGAAGGTTTCTGATGAATATCCATGAATATCAGGCCAAGGCCGTATTGAAGGAATTCGGCGCGCCGGTTTCGCGCGGCGTCGCCGTTCTCGACGCCAAGGACGCCGAAGCCGCCGCCAAGTCGCTCGGCGGGCCGCTCTGGGTCGTCAAGTCGCAGATTCATGCGGGCGGCCGCGGCAAGGGCAAGTTCAAGGAAGCGACGGCTGGCGACAAGGGCGGCGTGCGCCTCGCCAAGTCGGTCGAGGAAGTCGTCTCCAACGTCAAGCAGATGCTCGGCGCGACGCTCGTGACCATCCAGACCGGCGCCGCCGGCAAGCAGGTCAACCGCCTCTACATCGAGGAAGGCTCCGACATCGCCAAGGAATTCTACCTGTCGATGCTCGTCGATCGCGCCACCTCGCGAATCGCCTTCGTCGTCTCGACGGAAGGCGGCATGGACATCGAGGAAGTCGCCCACAACAGCCCTGAGAAGATCATCACTTTCTCCGTCGATCCCGCGACGGGCGTCATGGGCCACCACGGCCGCCGCGTCGCCAAGGCGCTGCAGCTCGACGGCGACCTCGCCAAGCAGGCCGGCGCGCTGATCGAGAAGCTCTATGCCGCCTTCGTCGCGAAGGACATGGAAATGCTCGAGATCAACCCGCTGATCGTCACCACGGACGGCAAGCTGAAGTGCCTCGACGCCAAGGTGTCGTTCGACAACAACGCCCTGTTCCGCCATCCCGACATCGCCGCGCTGCGCGACGAGACGGAAGAGGACAAGGCGGAACTCGAAGCGTCCAAGTACGACCTCAACTACATCACGCTCGACGGCACGATCGGCTGCATGGTCAACGGCGCCGGCCTCGCCATGGCGACGATGGACATCATCAAGCTCTACGGCGAAAGCCCGGCGAACTTCCTCGACGTCGGCGGCGGCGCGAGCAAGGAGAAGGTGACGGCGGCCTTCAAGATCATCACCGCCGACCCGAACGTGAAGGGCATCCTGATCAACATCTTCGGCGGCATCATGAAATGCGACATCATCGCCGAAGGCGTGATCGCGGCCGTCAAGGAAGTCGGCCTCAAGGTGCCGCTGGTCGTGCGCCTCGAAGGCACCAATGTCGATCTCGGCAAGAAGATCATCCGCGAGAGCGGTCTCAACGTGATCCCCGCCGACGACCTCGACGACGCAGCCCAGAAGATCGTGAAAGCCGTGAAGGAAGCCGCCTGATGTCCGTCCTCATCGACAAGAACACCAAGGTCATCTGCCAGGGCTTCACCGGCAAGAATGGCACCTTCCATTCCGAGCAGGCGATCGCCTACGGCACCAAGATGGTCGGCGGCACGAGCCCCGGCAAAGGCGGCGCGACGCATCTGGGTCTCCCCATCTTCGACACGGTCGCGGAAGCGCGCGAGAGGACTGGCGCCGACGCCAGCGTGATCTATGTTCCCCCGCCGGGCGCGGCGGATGCGATCTGCGAGGCGATCGACGCGGAAATCCCGCTCATCGTCTGCATCACCGAGGGCATTCCGGTTCAGGACATGATCCGCGTGAAGCGCTCGCTCATCGGCTCGAAGTCGCGCCTCATCGGCCCGAATTGCCCGGGCGTGATGACGGCCGGCGAATGCAAGATCGGCATCATGCCGGGCAACATCTTCAAGCGCGGCTCGGTGGGCGTCGTGTCGCGCTCGGGAACGCTGACCTACGAAGCCGTGTTCCAGACCACGCAGGTCGGCCTCGGCCAGACCTCGGCCGTCGGCATCGGCGGCGACCCGGTCAAGGGCACGGAATTCATCGACGTGCTCGAGATGTTCCTCGCCGACAACGAGACCAAGTCGATCATCATGATCGGCGAGATCGGCGGCTCGGCGGAAGAAGACGCCGCGCAATTCCTCAAGGACGAGGCCAAGCGCGGCCGCAAGAAGCCGGTCGTCGGCTTCATCGCCGGCCGCACCGCGCCTCCCGGACGTCGCATGGGCCATGCCGGCGCGATCATCTCGGGCGGCAAGGGCGGCGCTGAAGACAAGATCGCGGCCATGGAGGCCGCGGGCATCAAGGTGTCGCCGTCGCCCGCGCGTCTCGGCACGACGCTCGCCGCTCTGCTCAAGGGCTGATCGGCGTTTGCTCCCCGTCCACGGGCGGGGAGCGTGGAACATGTTTTGTGAAGATATGAGGCGGGCGCGCGAAATCAGCGCGCGCCCGATCCCCTGCGGCTGTCCGGGCCGCGCTACTCGAGGGAGTGCAGCATGGCCGATACAGGGTCGAACGGAGCCGGCGCAGGCCGCTCGGCGCAGAACGCATCCTTTGCGGACACCTCGTTTCTCTACGGCGGCAACGCGACCTACGTGGCGCAATTGCAGGACGCCTACGAGCAGAACCCGGCTTCCGTCGATCCGGAATGGCGCGAGTTCTTCGATGCGCTGAAGGACGACAAGGCCGCGGTCGAGAAGAACGCGCGCGGCGCGCCCTGGAAGAACAAGAACTGGCCGATCGCGCCCAAGGGCGACCTGGTCAATGCGCTCGACGGCGACTGGCCGGCGGCGGAAAAGGCGCTTGGCGACAAGATCAAGGCGAAGGCGCAAGGCCAGGGCGCCGCGATCTCCGACGCCGACGTGCTGCGCGCCACCCGCGATTCGGTGCGCGCGATCATGATGATCCGCGCCTACCGCATGCGCGGCCATCTGCACGCCAATCTCGATCCGCTCGGCATCGAGGCGCGCATGGATCACGAGGAGCTGCATCCCTCGACCTACGGCTTCGAGGACGGCGACTACGACCGCAAGATCTTCATCGATCATGTGCTGGGCCTCGAATATGCGACCATTTTCGAAATGCTCGCGATCCTGCGCCGCACCTATTGCTCGACCATCGGCTACGAGTTCATGCACATCTCCGATCCGGCGGAGAAGTCGTGGCTGCAGGAGCGCATCGAGGGCCCGGACAAGGAGATCGCCTTCACCAGAGAAGGCAAGCGCGCCATCCTGCAGAAGCTGGTCGAGGCCGAAGGCTTCGAGAAATTCATCGACGTCAAGTACACCGGCACCAAGCGCTTCGGTCTCGACGGCGGCGAATCGATGATCCCGGCGCTCGAGCAGATCATCAAGCGCGGCGGCGCGCTCGGCGCCAAGGAAATCGTGTTCGGCATGGCCCATCGCGGCCGTCTCAACGTGCTCTGCCAGGTGATGGGCAAGCCGCATCGCGCGCTGTTCCACGAGTTCAAGGGCGGCTCGTTCATTCCCGGCGAGGTCGAAGGCTCCGGCGACGTGAAGTATCACCTCGGCGCTTCGTCGGATCGCGAGTTCGACGACAACAAGGTCCACCTGTCGCTGACCGCCAATCCCTCGCATCTCGAGATCGTCGATCCCGTCGTGCTCGGCAAGGTGCGCGCCAAGCAGGACCAGTTGCGCGGCGACGGCCCGGTCAATCGCCAGTCGGTCATGCCGCTGCTGATCCACGGCGACGCCGCCTTCGCGGGCCAGGGCGTGGTCGCCGAGTGCCTCGGCCTGTCGGGACTCAAGGGCCATCGCACCGGCGGCTCGATCCATTTCATCATCAACAACCAGATCGGCTTCACCACCTATCCGCGCTATTCGCGCTCCTCGCCCTATCCCTCGGATGTGGCGAAGATCGTGGAGGCCCCGATTTTCCATGTGAACGGCGACGATCCGGAAGCGGTGGTGTTCGCTGCCAAGGTCGCGACGGAATTCCGCCAGCGGTTCGGCAAGCCGGTCGTCATCGACATGTGGTGCTATCGCCGGTTCGGCCACAACGAGGGCGACGAGCCGGGCTTCACCCAGCCGCTCATGTACCGCAAGATCAAGGCGCACAAGACGACGCTGGAGATCTACAGCGAGAAGCTGATCTCGGAAGGCATTCTGACCCGCGGCGAGATCGACAAGCTGATGGGCG
>JBDHTL010000053.1:0-22239 GCA_039808645.1 Rhodoblastus sp.
CCAAGGGCGGCATCGTCGGCATGACGCTGCCGATCGCGCGCGACCTCGCCCGCTTCGGCATTCGCGTCAACACGATCGCGCCCGGCCTGTTCCTCACGCCGCTGATGAAGGGCCTGTCGGAAGAGGCTCAGCGCAGCCTCGCCTCGCAGGTGCCCTTCCCCTCGCGTCTCGGCGATCCTAGCGAATATGCGGCGCTCGCCGTGCATATCGTCGAGAACGCCATGCTCAACGCCGAAACGATCCGCCTCGACGGCGCGATCCGCATGGCGCCGCGGTGATCTGACGTTCCGGCGCGGCGCCCGCGGGCGCCGCGCTCTTCCAACAATCCGCATCCTGAGGAGCAGCATGGCGCTGCGTCTCGAAGGATGGCCGCAGGCGCGGATCTGCCGTCCTTCGAGACGCCGCTTCGCGGCTCTCAGGATGAAGGTTTGTGTGGCGGTTCGGCCTATTCCGAGGAAAGCGCAGATGTCCGACCCCGTCCTCAAGATCGAAAAGCGCGGACCCGTCGACTGGGTCACGCTCAATCGGCCGGACGCGCTGAATTCGCTCAACCCCGAACTGATCGACGCGCTCAACGCCTATTTCGAGGGCCTCGAGCGCGACTACGACACGCGCGTCGTCGTGCTGCGCGGCGCGGGCAAAAATTTCTGCGCCGGCCTCGACATCAAGGCGAGCGCGAAACGCAATTCGGAGGGCGGCTACGGCGCCGATACGCAGGCCTCTCTGGACGGCCAGCGCCGCATCGCCGCCATCGTCATGAAGATGCGCCGCTGCCCACAGCCGATTGTTTCCTGCGTGCAGGGCGCAGCCGCCGGCGGCGGCTTCGCGCTGGCGCTGGCCTCCGACATCCGCATCGCCGCCAGCAATGCGCGCATGAACTGCGCCTTCATCAAGCTCGGCGTCGGCGGTTGCGACATCGGCTCGTCCTATTTCCTGCCGCGTCTCGTCGGCGTGTCGGTGGCGTCCGAACTCATCCTCACCGGCCGTTTCATCCAGGCGCAGCGCGCGCTCGCCGTCGGGCTCGTGTCGGAAGTGGTGGAGGAAGCCGACCTCGAGAAAGCCGCGCAATCCTACGTCGACGATCTCCTTCTGACCGCGCCGCTCGCGCTGCGCCTGTCGAAGGAATGTCTCAACATGAGCGTCGACGCAGGCTCGATCGAACAGGCGATCGCGATGGAGGATCGCAACCAGATCCTTTGCGTGAAATCCGAAGATTTCCGCGAAGGCATCACGGCCTTTCTGGAAAAACGAAAACCGAACTGGACGCCGACTGCGAAATGAACGCGCCCGCCGAAAGGCGGGCGCTTTCGCATGGCGTGCGGCCACAATTGGAGGGAGAGGAAAACATGAAACTGCCGAAGACATTCGCCGTCGTGCTGGCGGCGAGCATCGTAACGCTCGCGACGCCAGCGCCGGCGCAGAACGCGCCCGGCGTGACCGACAAGGAGATCAAGATCGGCAACACCATGCCCTACAGCGGGCCGGCGTCCGGCTATTCCGCGCAGGGGCGCGTGCAGTCGGCCTATTACGACATGATCAACGCCAAGGGCGGCGTCAACGGCCGCAAGATCGTTTTCCTGTCCTACGACGACGGCTACAGCCCGCCCAAGACCGTCGAGCAGACGCGCAAGCTGGTCGAGCAGGACGACGTGCTCGCCACCTTCGGCCAGCTCGGCACGCCGACCAATTCGGCGATCCAGAAATACATGAACAGCAAGAAGACGCCGCATCTCTTCATCTCGACCGGCGCCGACAAGTGGAACGACCCGAAGAACTATCCCTTCACCGTGCCGCTCTATCCCTCCTACACGATGGAGGCGAAGGTCGCCGCGCGCTACATCCTGCAGTCCAAGCCCGACGCGAAGATCGGCGTGCTCTTCCAGAACGACGATTTCGGCAAGGATTATCTCAAGGGCCTGAAGGAAGGCCTCGGCGACAAGGCCGACAAGCTGATCGTGAAGGAAGCGCCCTACGAGGTCGGCTCGCCGACGCTCGATTCGCAGATGATCGCGCTGAAGCAATCCGGCGCCGACGTATTCTTCTGCATCACCGTGCCGAAGTTCGGCGCGCAGGCGATCAAGCGCGCCGCCGAGATCGAGTGGAAGCCGCTGTTCTACATCGTCAGCGTGTCGAGCCACATCAAGACGGCGCTGGAGCCCGCGGGCCTCGAGAACGCCAAGGGCCTGATCAGCGCGCTCGCCTTCAAGATTCCCTCCGATCCGCGCTGGGCGGACGCGCAGGACGTGAAGGACTATCTCGCGTTCCTGAAGGAATGGCAGCCCACCGCCGAGCCCAACGACGGCAGCGTCTCCATCGGCTACGGCTCCGCCTGGCTGACGGTGAAAACGCTGGAGCGCGCGGGCAAGGATCTCTCGCGCGAAAATCTCATGAAGGTCATCACGTCGATCAAGGACGAGCAATTGCCGCTCGGCCTGCCCGGCGTCACCGTGACCATCACGCCCGACGATTATGCCGGTTACAGCAAGCTGCAGATGTCGCGTTTCGACGGCAAGACCTGGGAGCCGATCGGCGGCGTCACCAGCGCGAAGTGAGCGCTTGAAACGAAGCGACCGGGCGCGGGCCCGGTCGCAATCTCGTTTCATGTGTGACGCCGCCCTTCAGTCCACCAGCGCGATGAAATTCGTGCCGTCCCACGATTCCTTGTTGCGCGCGCCTTCGTCGGAAATGATGAAGACCGCGCCCGGGCCGACGAGGCCGGCCAGACGCGCCGCGACGCCCGGCGCGATGTGGATGCGCTTGAGCGCATCCGCCGCGTTCGGCGCAACGCCAAAGGACGAGACATCGCCCGCCTTCTTTCCCACGGCGTCGCCGAGCATGGCCTCGCGCGTACGGCCGGGGACGCTGAGACTCGACCAGGCCGTCGCGCCCTCGCCCGCCGCCTGCGCGACGAACATGTGCGCGCCGATGGGACGGTCGGGCTGGTCGATGTCGATCGGAACCTCGAACAGCGGCTTGAAATTGCGGCGCACGTAGAGCTTGCCGGCCTTGCGGTTGACGAGAACCGAGATCGGCATGGCGGCCGCGAGATCGACCGTCGTCTTCACCTTATACTGGCCGACGCTCGTGTTGGGCCCTTCGACCTCGCCCGGCGTGCGCGCCGTCTCGACCTCATCGCCCATCACGTAGCGGCGCGGCGGCGCCTGGAACACGCTGGCGAAGTCGGCGAGCGGGACCGGCTTCACGTCCTCGCGCGAGATGACGACGCGCACGCCGCGCCTCGTGTAGCGATAGAGATCCTTGGCGTAGGCGGCAGGCAGGCGGATGCAACCGTGCGAAGCGGGCTTGCCCGTCACCTTGCCCTCGTGCAGCGCGATGCCCGACCATGTCAGGCGCTGCATGAACGGCATTGGCGCGTCGTCGTAGATCGTCGAGCGGTGGAACACCTGCTTCTCGATCACGCTGAACAGGCCGTGCGGCGTGGGATGATCGGCGACGCCGGTCGAGACGACGGTGTCGGACACCGGCCTGTCGCCCTCGTAGACGGTCAGGTGCTGGCGGTCGGTCGAGACGACGATGGTGACCGGCCCCTTGGCGGCGACCGGCAGAAGGCCGTTGCTCGTCTTGAGATCGGGGTTCTTGTAGCGCGCCGGCGTCGAGAGATCGCGTACGCGCGGCTTGGCGGCGGGCGCGAGGCGCGGGGCCTGCGCCTGCTGCGGGGGCTGCGGCGCAAACAGGCTCCAGAATCCCTGCGCGGCGGCCGTGTCGACGCCGGCCAGGACAAAGGCCGCGCCCGCCGCGAGGGCCGAAACGCCGGACCGAAACGCGGCCTTCTGCGTCCGCTGTGACATGTCGAAAAAATCCCCGAAACTCGTTTGAACGGTAACATGTTTCCCATAGTCAGACGACGGGGCTGAAGCTGTGCGCCAGCGCATGTGTCGCGCGCGCAACAGCCGGTCGCCGCCGCAAACCGAACGGAAACAAGAAAGTATTAAGAGAGCTTAACTATTTGATCTCGGCGACGGCGGCGATCAGGCGGGCGATGTCCTGATCGCGCGACAGGCGATGGTCGCCGTCGCGGATGAACGAAAGCGTCGCCGGATCGTCGGCCAGATGCTCGACCAGGGCCAGCGCGTGTTTCCACGGCACGTCGGGGTCCTGCATCCCCTGCAGGATGTGGGCGGGTCCATAGGTGCGGATCGCCGTGCCGAAGATCAGGTGCTTGCGGCCGTCCTCCAGCAGCGCCCTGGTGATCGGATAGGGCTCGGGCGAGTATTCCGAGGGGCGCATCCAGCGCCCGGTCTTCTCGATCTCGGCCTTCGCCTTCTTGCTCAGGCCTGGCTCCATCAGCGTGGCCGTGAAATCGACGGCCGGCGCGATCAGGACCATGCCGGCGATGCGGTCTTCCTCGCCGGCTTCAGCCAGCGCGCGCGCGGCGAGCAAGGCAAGCCAGCCGCCCATGGACGAACCGATCAGAACCTGCCGCCCGGTCGTCTTCGCGCGGATGACCGCGAGGCTCTCTTCCAGCCAGCGGCTGATCGTGCCGTCCTCGAAGGCGCCGCCCGAGGCGCCGTGGCCGGAATAATCGAAGCGCAGGCAGGCCCGGCCGGTCTGGGCGGCGAATTGCTCGATCGCCATCGCCTTCGTGCCGGTCATGTCGGACTTGAAGCCGCCGAGCCAGACGAGGCCAGGCAGGCCCGCGCCCGCGGCCGAAACAGAAGCGCGCGCGCCGGCAGGACCGGCCGGCAGGGCGACCCAGGCGATCTCGCGCGCCTCGCCTCCCTCGCCGACAACCAGCCGTCCCGCTTCCGCCTGCGCGCCCATTCCGTCCGATCCGCCGTTTCGATTCGCTGGAGTAAGCGACCGTAAACCCTGTCGCGTTACTAATCAGCAGCGATGCCGCAATATCAGCGCTTCTTTCAGGTCGACCGCCCCGTCGCCGGCAAGACCGTCCTCCAGATCATCCCCACGCTCGACTCAGGCGGCGCGGAACGCACGACGCTGGAAATCGCCGATGCGCTCGTGCGCGCCGGCGCCCGCGCGCTGGTGGCGGCGCAGGGCGGCCGGCTCGTCGGCGAATTGCAGGCGCTCGGCGGCGAGTTCCACGCCTTTCCGGCCGCCGCCAAGAACCCGCTCGCGATGGCCGCCAACGTCCGCCGGCTCGCCGCGCTCATCGAGCGCCAGGGCGTCGACATCGTCCATGCCCGTTCGCGCGCGCCGGCCTGGGTGGCGCTCGGCGCCGTGCGCCGCACGGCAACGCCGTTCGTCACGACCTATCACGGCGTCTATTCCGACGGGAACGCGATCAAGGCGCGCTACAATTCCGTCATGGCGATGGGCGATCGCGTCATCGCCAATTCGGATTTCACCGCGCGCCATATTCTCGACCGCTATCCCGACGCCCGCGGGCGCGTCGTCACCATCCATCGCGGCGTCGACCTGCGCCTGTTCTCGCCGGAAGCCGTCGATCCCGACAGGGTTCGGGCGTTGCGCGAACAATGGGGCGCCCCGCCCGACCAGCGCATCGTGCTCATGCCGGCGCGCCTCGCCCGCCGCAAGGGCCATCGCGTGCTGATCGACGCGGCGCGCATGCTGCGGGAACAGGGACGCGGCGACATTCTGTTCATCCTCGCCGGCGACGAGCAGCGCGACGCCTATCCGCGCGAACTCGACCGCGCCATCGCCGACGCCGGCCTGGAGGCCGTCGCGCGGCGCGTCGGCCATTGCGCCGACATGCCGGCGGCGCTGATGTCGGCGGCCTGCGTCGTCGCCCCGGCGATCGAACCCGAGGCTTTCGGTCGCATCGCCGTGGAGGCGCAGGCGATGGGGACGCCCGTCGTCGTCTCCGATCTCGGCGCCAGCGCGGAAACGGTCGTCGCGCCGCCGCACGCGCCGGCCGCGCGGCGCACCGGCTGGCTGGTCCCGGCGGGCAACAGGCACGAACTGGCCGCCGCGGTCGCGGAGGCGCTCGACCTCGGCATGTCCGCCCGGGAATCGCTCAGCCTGCGCGCCCGCGCCCACGTCCGCGACCGCTTTTCGGTGGAACGCATGTGCGTGGCCACGCTTTCCGTCTACGAAAGCCTGCTGGAGCCCGTTCCTGCCGGTTGACCGCGCCAGTTGACTTGGGCGCGCCGAGCAACGATGTTCTGCGCCGATCGACCGACGGCGCGAGCCGCCGGCCGATTTTTCATATGCGTCCGGCGCGTAAGCGTCAGCCGGCCCGCCCGGCCGCAGACGACCCCGCGTCAGACGACCGCACGACATTTGCAACAGCCACGGAGAAGCCGCCATTCGTCGTCCCATGAAAGCGCCCCCGACGCCTGAGAAATCGGGGCCGCGCACCAACCGCGAGATTCGCGTTCCGACCGTCCAGCTCATCGACGCCGAAGGCCAGAATCGCGGCCCGACCGCCATTCAGGACGCGTTGCAACTCGCCGAAGAGGCGGGCCTCGATCTGGTCGAGATCGTTCCCAACGCCAATCCGCCGGTCTGCAAGATTCTCGATTACGGCAAGTTCCGCTTCAACGAGCAGAAGAAGGCCGCCGAGGCGCGCAAGCGCCAGAAGATCGTCGAGGTCAAGGAGATCAAGCTGCGGCCGGGCATCGACGACCACGACTACGACGTGAAGATGAAGGCCATGCGCCGCTTCTTCGTCGAAGGCGACAAGGTGAAGATCACCCTGCGCTTCCGCGGCCGCGAAATGGCCCACCAGGACATCGGCTACCGCCTGCTCGAACGCGTGAAGCAGGAGACCGTGACGATGGCCAAGGTCGAGGCCGAGCCCTCGATGGAAGGCCGCCAGATGGTGATGATTCTCGCGCCGCGCTGAGGCGGAGGCGCGACCGTCCGGCCCGGGCTCGCCCCGGGCGCAGACCGACGGCGGAGCCGGGCAACGCCTCGTCTCTCGAGACGACGTTTTCAGCGGCTTCCTCGACAACGGGGGATCGGGAATTTCATCGCAGCCCTCGCCGTGGCGAAGCTGCGCCCTAAGTTGTCTTCAGACGGTTCTCGGCCAGGGCAGACCGTCGAGCATGGGCGGCGTGCGCGTTGCCGACGGCTCGCTCACAACTGGAGGGCCTCCCCATGAGCGCCTCCGAGATTCTCACGATCGACGTCGCCTGCCCGCGCTGCGGCGCGGCGAATTCGCTGACGCTCGGCGACGTGGAAGCGCGCCGGAAGGTGAATTGTTCGGCCTGCGGCGCGCCGCTCGGAACGGGACAGGATCTTTCGAAAGGACCTTCCGCCCCGCGCGTCAAGGGAAATGCTCTGAGCCAGGCCCAATCCAAGGCGTGACTGTTTCCTGTTTTCCGTTGAGTTGATCGCCCGCAGCGAGCGGCGCCTACGCCGTGAGATCGAACCGCGCGACCGGAAGGCTTTGCCGTTGGCTCGGTTGCCGGCCGCAGGCCGGCGGTCCGGCTGCGGCGCGGTACGCGATCCCCTTCTGCGTCGGTATCGCCCGCTTGCGCCGGCTGCCCGGCCGCTATCGCGCGGAATAGATGGCGATCACGACCGCAAGAATCGCGATCAGCACGAAGAACCCGATCGTCAGCAGCGGCGGCGCCGAACGCCGCGCCTCGCGCGCCGCCTGCACGACGTCGCCGCGCTGCGTATCGCGCGCCGCACGCTCGCGCGCGGTTTCACCTGGCGGGGCGCCGCCGGCTTCGGCGTCCGTGCCCAGCGGCGCGGCGGCGGGATCGGGAAAGTCGACCTTGTCGGCGGCCGCGCCGCTGTCGATGCGGCGGCGCAGCTCGTCGACGGTGGGGGCTCTTTGGCGCGGCATGGGGCTGCTCCTCTTCCCGGCCCCGCTGCGAAGCAACCCGCGAGCGGGCGGAAAGATCCGGCCGCGCCGCCCGCGGACGCAGGCGGGGCCCGCACGGCGACCATGCGCGCCGCGCGCTTGACCCTGGCCCTTGCCCGCGAAATCATCGCAGGCAAAGGGAGAACGTCATGGGAGAGATCGTTTCGCTCGCGGAACTGGCCGCCGAGGTGAAGCCCGGCTGCAAGCTCGCCGTGCCCGCCGATTATTGCGGCGTCGCCATGAGCGCGACCGCCGCCATCGTCGCCAACCGGCCGACCGGCCTGCACGTCGTCTGCGTGCCGGTGACGGGGATGCAAGGCGACATGCTGATCGGCGAAGGCCTCGTCGGCACGCTGGAAACGAGCGCGGTCACGCTCGGCGAAGCCGGCGGCGCGCCGCGTTTCCAGGACGCCGTGAAGAAGGGCGCGTTCAAGCTGATGGACGCGACCTGCCCGGCCGTGCATTCCGGCCTCATCGCCGCGCAGAAGGGCGTTCCGTTCCTGCCCATTCGCGGCATCATCGGGTCGGACCTGCTGAAGACGCGCAGCGACTGGAAGACGATCCAGAACCCGTTCGCGGAGGACGAGGATCCGATCATCGTCGTGCCGGCGATCCAGCCGGACGTCACGATATTCCACGCGCCGGAAGCCGATCGTTTCGGCAATGTGCGCATCGGGCGGCGGCGCGAATTGCTGACGATGGCGCAGGCCGCGAAGGCGACGATCGTCACCGTCGAGCGGATCAGCGAGGAATCGCTGCTGAAGACCGAAGATTCCGCGGCGGGCGTCCTTCCCGCGCTCTACGTGACCAAGATCGCGGTGGCGCCGCGCGGCGCCTGGCCGCTGGGGCTGTGGGGCGAATATGGCGTCGACACCGCCGAAGTCGCGCGCTATGCCGCGATGGCGCGCTCGGCCGAGGGCTTTGCCGCCTACATGGACGGCTTCGCCCGCCGTCTGCGCGAGGCCGCGTGATGCAAAATATCTCCAACCACTATTCCAATCGCGAACTCATCATCGCGACCATAGCCGACCTGCTCGACGGCATCAGGCATGTCGCTGTCGGCGCCTCCTCGCCCATGCCGGCCGCCGGCGCCATGCTTCTTCGCGCGCGTAATGAACTCGCGGGAAAGCCGCGTGTGAGAATCTCGATCCTCGGATCGGAGGAGCACAACTTCTTCACCAACGGCGGCGTCGAATTGTTCGACTGCACGGCGCAGGGCCGCGTCGACGCCTTCTTTCTCGGCGGCGGCCAGATCGACGGGCAAGCCAACATCAACCTCGTCGGCACGGGGCCCTATCCGCAGAGCGAGGTGCGCTGGCCCGGCTGCTTCGGCTCGGCCTTCATGTATTACCTCGTGCCCCGCGTGATCCTGTTCCGCGAGGAACACAGCCCGCGCGTCTTCGTGCCGAAGGTCGACTACGTGTCGGCGCCGGGCGTGAGCGAGGGCATCGTGCGTCCCGGCGGTCCGCATGCGCTCCTGACCGGCATGGCCTTGTTCGATTTCGACAAGGAGAAGAAGCGCTTCGCGCTGCGCAGCGTCCATCACGGCTACACCGCCGCCGACGTGCGCGCCGCGACGGGGTTCGACTACGACGAACCGGCCGTCGTTCCCGAGACGAAGGCGCCGAGCGCCGAGAATCTCGCCTTGTTGCGCGGCCGGGTGACGGAGGAATTGTCGGAAAGCTATCCGGCTTTCGCTGACATGCTGCGCGGGGAGCGGAAAGAGGCGGCCTGACCCCCTCCCTTTCCCTCCCCCGCTCCGCGGGAGAGGGGACGGCAAGCGTCCGTGATCGGCAGCCTTCGTGAAGTTGCGTGTCTGCTCCCTCTCCCGCGGAGCGGGGGAGGGCCGGGGAGGGGGCCGATGGCCCTACTCCTTCGCCAGCTTCCGCAACTCGTACAAAATCTCCAGCGCCCCGCGCGGCGAAAGTTCGTCGGGATCGATGCCTGCGAGTCTTTCGCGCAAGGCGTCCTTTTTTGGCTCGACCTTCGGCGCCACAAGCCGCGCGGAAAACAACGGCAGGTCAGCGATGAGCTTTTCCACCGGCGCGCGCCGGTCGCTCGCCTCGAGTTCGCTCAGAATGTGCTTTGCGCGCGCGACCACGCTGCCCGGGAGCCCCGCGAGTTTCGCGACCTGGATGCCGTAGCTGCGATCGGCCGCGCCGGGGATGACTTCGTGCAGGAACACGACTTCCCCGTTCCAGTCGGCGACGCGCATGGTGAGATTCTTGAGGCGTACGAGACGTTGTCCAAGTTGCGTCAGTTCGTGGAAATGCGTGGCGAACAGGGCGCGCGATCTGTTGGCGTCGTGCAGGTGCTCCATCGCCGCCCAGGCGATGGAAAGGCCGTCGAAAGTCGCCGTGCCGCGACCGATCTCGTCGAGAATGACGAGCGAGCGTTCGGTGGCCTGATTGAGGATCGCCGCCGTCTCGACCATTTCCACCATGAAGGTCGAACGCCCCCGCGCAAGATCATCGGAGGCGCCGACGCGCGAAAACAGGCGATCGACAATGCCGATATGCGCCTTCGCAGCGGGAACGAAGGCGCCCATCTGCGCCAGCGCCACGATCAGCGCATTTTGGCGCAGATAGGTGGACTTGCCCGCCATGTTCGGGCCGGTGACGACGGCGATCGCCCCCGCCTTCGCGCCGGAGAGGTCGCAATCGTTGGCGGTGAAGGCTTCGCCCCGCGATTTCAGCGCCGCTTCGACCACGGGATGGCGCCCGCCGACGATCTCGAAGGCGAGCGAACGGTCGACCTTCGGCCGCGTCCACGACAGCGCGTCGGCAAGGTCGGCGAGCGCCGCCGAAACATCGAGAGCCGCCAGCGCTTCGGCCGCGCGCTTGATCGCATCGCCCGCCTCCAGGACCTCGTTCGCCAGAGTCTCGAAATGCCCGAGTTCCAGGGCGAGCACGCGGTCGGCGGCGGATGCGATCTTCTGCTCGAACTCGGCGAGTTCCGTTGTCGAGAAGCGCATGGCGCCGGCCATCGTCTGACGATGGACGAAGGTCGCGTTGTACGGCTCCTTCAGCAGCTTCTCGCCCTGCGCCTGGCTGACTTCGAGAAAGAAGCCGAGGAAATTGTTGTGCTTGATCCTGAGCTGCTTCGTCTCGGCGAGGTCGCAATACTTGCTCTGAAGGGCGGCGACGAGCCGCCGGCTCTCGTCGCGCAACGCCCGGGTCTCGTCGAGCGCGGCGTCGTAGCCGGCCGCGACGAAGCCGCCGTCTCGCTTGTCGAGCGGCAGGTCGGCGGCGAGCGCGGCGGCGAGCCGACGCGACAGCGCCGGCGGCGGAGAGGCCAGATCCGGCGCAAGCCCGGACAGGTCGGCCGGCAGGCCCGGCGTATCCGCAAGTTGCGCGCCGAGGGACGCAGCGGCTGAAAGGCCGTCGCGCAGGCTCGCGAGATCGCGTGGTCCGCCGCGGCCGAGCGCCAGCCGCGCGAGGGAGCGGGCGAAATCGGGCGCGCCGCGCAATGCGTCGCGCAGCGTTTCGCGCAGCCGGGGATCGTCGATCAGGAAAGCCGTCGCATCGAGACGCCGGTCGATGGCGTCGGCGTCGGTCAAGGGCGCGGCCAGCCTTTCGGCAAGCAGACGCGCGCCGGCCGGCGTCGACGTTCGATCGATCGCCGCGAGCAGCGAGCCGTCCCGCGCGCCGCCGAGCGTGCGCGTGAGTTCGAGATTGGCGCGGGTGGCGGCGTCGATTTCGAGCGTCGCTCCGCGCGCCTCGCGGCGCGGTTGGGCGAGCGCGGGCCGCGCGCCGAGCTGCGTCTTCTCGACGTAGAAGATAGCGGTCGCCGCCGCCGCGATCTCGGCGCGCGACAGGCCGCCGAAGCCGTCGACGGTCGCCACGCGATAGAAGTCGCAGAGGCGTCGCTCGGCCGAGGCGCCGTCGCCTGCCTCGCGGCCGATCGGCGCAATCGGCGCGCGGAGGTCGTCGAGAACGCGCCGAACGGCGGGTTCGCCGAGCAGCGCGTCGGCGGCGACGATTTCACGCGGCTCCAGTCGCGCCAGGGCCGAGCCGAGGCCCGCGAGCGTCGTTTCGCAAACAGAGAAGGCGCCGGTCGAAATGTCGACCGCCGCCAGGCCGAAGCGGTCGTCGGCGTCCGAGACGCGTACGCGCGCGACTGCGACCAGCACATGCGCGCGGCCGGGCTCGAGGAGGCGCTCCTCGGTGATCGTGCCGGGCGTGACCAGCCGCACGACGTCACGGCGCACGACGGACTTGGAGCCGCGCTTGCGCGCCTCGGCCGGGTCTTCGAGCTGCTCGCAGACGGCGACGCGATGCTGAAGCGCGATCAGGCGTTGCAGGTAATCGTCGGCGCGCTCGATCGGGACGCCGCACATGGGAATGTCCGCCCCCTGGTGCCTGCCGCGCTTGGTCAGCACGATGCCCAGCGCCCGCGAGGCGATTTCGGCGTCCTCGAAAAACAGCTCGTAGAAATCGCCCATCCGGTAGAACAGCAGGCAATCCGGATTTGCGGTCTTGATCTCGAGATATTGCGCCATCATCGGCGAGGGTTTCGCCGCCGCTTGTCCGCTCTGATCCGCTGGCCCGTGCATGGCGCGCAAACTATCAGCGGCGGCAGGCCGGAGCGAGCGCGCAGGCGCCGCGATCCACCGCCTATTTGTCCGGGAGTTTCTTCCAGAACAGGATCGTCGCCGTCAGGCCGCCGCGGGGTTTCAGCGCATAGCCGGGGATTTCGCCCGCCCGGACGTAGCCGAGCTTCTCGTAGAGGCCCGCGGCGCCGTATTGTGCGGCGGTGTCGAGGGTGAGCAAGGTCTTGCCGCGCGCCCCGGCTTCGGCCTCGGCCCGGGTCAGCAAGGCGGCGGCGACGCCGCGCCTGCGATGGGCGACCGCCGTCATCATCTTGGCGATTTCCGCGCGATGCGGCTGATTGGGCGGGCAGGACAGGATCAGGCTGGCGGTTCCGAGCAACGCGCCGTCGGCAAAGGCGCCGAGGACGATCCTTTCGCCGCGCTCCGCCGCATCCAGCGATCCCGCCCAGAATGCGCGGGCGTCGGCGAGGCCCAGCGGGTGCATGAAACCGACCGATCCGCCGCCGGCGACCGTCTCGACCAGGACCGCGGCCAGCGCCTCGATCGTCTCGGGCGAAGCTGCGAGCGTACGAATGTCGGGTCGAGCCATCACGTCCTCGACAGCGCGACGACGTAAGAGCACGGACGGCTCGTCTCGTTGGCGAAGGTCACGTCTGAGGGCGGCCCGAAGCCGAGGCAATCGCCGGCGCGCAGCACGTGTCTCTTGCCGCCTTCGATCAACGTGAGCGCGCCGGTCTGCGCCCAGACGAGCTGGCGGATGCGCGCGTAGGAGGACGACGGCAGCTCGACCCGCGCGCCGGGCGGCAATTCGACCTGCACCAGTTCGACCGGATGATCGGGCCGCGCGAATACCTGACGGCGGATGTATCCGGTCGCCGGATCGCGCCAGACCGGCTGGTCGGCGACGCGCGAAAGCTGGCCGCCGGCCGATTCGGCGCGCGCGAGCAAGCCGGCGAGCGTCAGGTCGAAGGCCGTCGCCAGGCGGACGAGGACGGCTGCGGTCGGGCTCATCTCACCGCGCTCGATGCGGCTGATCGCCGCTTTGGAGACTCCCGAGCGCGCGGCGAGATCGGACAAGGCCCAGCCCTTCGCTTCGCGCTCGAGCCTGATCCGCTGGGCCAGTCCGGAAAGAGCTTCGTCCATTATAGTTGACATTTGTCTACTATAATGGACAGACTCGGGCATGCAAGCCGGACAATTTCGGAGCCAGGCATGAGCGCGCGAATTCGCGATGCGACCACGAACGACGCGCCGGCGATCGCGGCGATCTACAACCATGCCGTGCGGACCACGACCGCCATCTGGAACGACGTGGAGGTGGACGAAGCGAATCGCGGCGCCTGGCTGACGGATCGGCAGGCCGCGGGATTTGCCGTGCTCGTGGCCGAGCGCGAGGGCGCCGTTGTCGGCTACGCGAGCTACGGCCCGTTTCGAACCTTCGACGGCTATCGCCACTCGGTCGAGAATTCGGTCTATGTGGCCGAGGCCGCGCAGGGAGCGGGCGTCGGCCGCGCGCTGATGGAGGCCCTGATCGAACGGGCGAAGTCCGCGGGTCTGCATGTCATGATCGCCGGCATCGAGGCGGAAAACCGCGGCTCCGTCCGCCTGCACGCGAGCCTCGGCTTCCGCGAAGCCGGCCGCCTTCCGGAAGTGGGGACGAAATTCGGCCGCTGGCTCGATCTCGTCTTCATGCAACTGAGGCTCGGATCGAACGGCCCGCGCTGAGCGGACGGCGGAAGCCGCCTTAATCCTAAGACCATCGGACCGTGGTCCGCGCCTTGTGAGGCGGGAATGCGCCGTTTATGGTCCGCCCTCCCGCGGAAACCCGCCAGTCCGAGCCAAAAATGTCCGATCAGAAGACCAAGCCGCCGAAACGCCCGACCTTCACCGACCGCGAAGCCCTGCTGTTCCATTCGCAGGGCCGGCCGGGCAAGTTGCAGATCATTCCGACCAAGCCGATGGCGACGCAGCGCGACCTGTCGCTCGCCTATTCGCCGGGCGTGGCCGTGCCGGTTCTGGCGATCGCCGATGACGCTTCGCGCGCCTACGATTACACCGTCAAGGGCAACCTGGTCGCCGTCATCACAAACGGCACGGCGATCCTCGGCCTCGGCAACCTCGGCGCCTTGGCTTCCAAGCCGGTGATGGAGGGCAAGTCCGTCCTGTTCAAGCGCTTCGCCGACGTCGATTCGATCGATCTGGAAGTCGAGACAGAGGATCCGGAAGCCTTCATCAACGCGGTTCGCTATCTCGGCCCTTCCTTCGGCGGCATCAATCTCGAGGACATCAAGGCGCCGGAGTGCTTCATCATCGAGGAGCGCCTGCGCGAACTGATGGACATTCCGGTCTTCCACGACGACCAGCACGGCACGGCCATCATCGCCTGCGCGGGCATGATCAACGCCATGAGCCTGACCGGCCGCGACATCAAGGATGTGCGCCTGGTCTGCAACGGCGCCGGCGCGGCCGGCATCGCATGCCTCGACCTGCTGCGCGCCATGGGCATGCCGCAGGAGAACATCACGCTCGTCGACACCAAGGGCGTCGTCTATCGCGGCCGCACCGACGGCATGAACCAGTGGAAATCGGCCTACGCCGTCCAGACCGATCGCCGCACGCTGGCCGAAGCCGTGAAGGACGCCGACATCTTCTTCGGCCTGTCCGCCAAGGGCGCGCTGACGCAGGACATGGTGCAGACCATGGCGCCAAATCCGATCATCTTCGCCATGGCCAATCCCGATCCGGAAATCACGCCGGAAGACGCGCTCGCCGTGCGCCCGGACGCGATCATCGCGACGGGCCGGTCGGATTATCCGAACCAGGTCAACAACGTCCTGGGCTTCCCCTACATCTTCCGCGGCGCGCTCGACGTGCGCGCCAAGACGATCAACATGGAAATGAAGATCGCCGCCGCCAATGCGCTCGCCGAACTGGCGCGCGAGGACGTGCCGGACGATGTGGCGGCGGCCTATCAGGGCGCGCGCCCGCGCTTCGGCCGCGAATACATCATTCCCGCGCCCTTCGATCCGCGCCTGATCTCGGTCGTGCCAGCCGCGGTGGCGAAGGCGGCGATGGATTCCGGCGTCGCGCGCAAGCCGATCGTCGACTTTCACGCCTACAAGCAGCAGCTCTCGGCCCGCCGCGATCCGATCGCCGGCGCTTTGCAGGGCATTTTCGATCGCGTGCGCCGCAACCCGAAGCGGGTCGTCTTCGCGGAAGGCGAGGAAGAACAGGTCATTCGCGCCGCCGTCTCCTTCGTCAACCAGGGCCTCGGCCGGGCGATGCTGATCGGCCGCGAGGACCTGATCCAGGAGACCGCGAAGGCGAACGGCCTCGAACTCACCGAAAACATCGAGATCCACAACGCCCGCACCTCGGCCCGCAACGCCGACTACGCGCAATTCCTTTACGAGCGCCTGCAGCGCAAGGGCTTCCTGTTCCGCGACTGCCAGCGCTTCATCAATCAGGACCGCAATTATTTCGCGGCGGCCATGGTCGCGCGCGGCGACGCCGACGCCATGGTGACGGGCGTCACGCGCAACTTCTCGATCGCGCTCGAGGAAGTGCGCCGCGTCATCGATCCGAAGCCCGGCCATCGCGTCATGGGCGTGTCGCTCATCCTCTCGCGCCGAAAGCCAGTGCTGATGGCCGACACGGCGATCACCGAACTGCCGGGCGCACAGGAAATCGCCGAGATCACCAAGGGCGCAGCCGGCGTCGCGCGCCGCCTCGGCTTCGAGCCCAACGTGGCGCTGCTGTCCTTTGCGACCTTCGGCCAGCCGCCGGGCGAGCGCTCGGAGCACGTGAAGGAAGCGGTGCGCATCCTCGATCGCGAACATCTCGACTTCACCTACGATGGCGAAGTCGCGGCCGACATCGCGCTCAATCCGGACCTGCGCGGCCCCTATCCGTTCTGCCGGCTGAAGGGCCCGGCCAACGTGCTGGTCATGCCGGCGTTCCACTCAGCCTCGATCTCCTCGAAGATGCTGCAGGAACTCGGCGGCGCCACGGTCGTCGGTCCGCTCATCGTCGGCCTCGACCGCGCGGTGCAGATCATCCAGCTCGGCGCCAAGGACAGCGAGATCGTCAACATGGCGGCGCTGGCGGCGTTCAACATCGGCGGGTGACGCGAGGGCGCATGCAGGCGATGACGAAGATCGGCGCACACGAGCTTGCCGTCGAATGCGCGCGGCTCCTGTCGGCGCTGCGCGTCCAGAGCCCGCTCGTGCAGGCGATCACGAACTACGTGTCGATGGATGTCGCCGCCAACGTGCTGCTTTCCATCGGCGCGTCGCCGGCGATGGTTCACGCGGCCGAGGAAGTGGAAGAATTCGTCGGTTTCGCCGGCGCGCTTGTGGTCAATATCGGCACGCTGTCGCCGAGCTTCGTTCCCGGCATGGAGATCGCCGCCGCCGCCGCCGACCGCCTCGGCAAGCCCTGGGTGCTCGATCCAGTCGGCGCCGGCGCGACGGCCTATCGCAACCGGACGATCGAGCAATTGCTGCATCACCGTCCCGCGATCATTCGCGGCAACGCCTCCGAGATCATCGCCGTCGCGCGCATCGCGGGCGTCGACGTCGCGGCGGCGCGGCCGAAAGGCGTGGACGCCGCCCACGGCGTCGACCAGGCGCAGGACGCGGCTGGCGCGCTGGCGCGCCGCCTGGGCTGTATCGTCGCCGCAACGGGCGCGATCGATTTCGTGACGGACGGCGCGCGCGTGGCCGAGCCGGCGAACGGCTCGCCGCTGATGACCCGCGTCACCGCGCTCGGCTGCGCCCTGTCCGGCGTCGTGGCCGCCTTCGCGGCGCTGACGCCCGACCGTTTCCTCGCCGCCGCCGTCGCGACCGCAGTCTACGGCGTCGCCGGCGAAATGGCGGCCGAACAGGCGCAGCGTCCCGGCGGCTTCCGCGTCGCGTTCCTCGATGCGCTCGACGCCATCGACGAGGCCGATATCGCCCGCCGGCTGAAGGTCGCCTGAATGGTCGTCGATCCCGGCCGGTTGCGTCTCTGTCTCGTCACGGATCGCAACCTTTCGCGGGGCCGGCCTCTCGTTGAAATCGTCGCGGCCGCGGTGCGCGGCGGCGCGACCATGGTGCAATTGCGGGAAAAGGACATCGGCACGCGCGCCTTCGTCGAAGCGGCGCGCGCGCTGAAGACGATGCTGGCCGAGGCCGGCGTCGCCTTCATCGTCAACGATCGTGTCGATGTCGCGCTGGCGGTCGGCGCCGACGGCGTCCATGTCGGCCAGAGCGACATGCGCGTGGACGACGTGCGGCGGCTCGTCGGCCCGGACCGCATCGTCGGCCTGTCGATCGACAACGTCGAACAAATCCGTCGCGGGGACGCCGAAGGCGCCGATTATCTCGGCGTCGGTCCCATCTATGCGCAATCAACGAAAGCGGACGCCGCGCCCCCGCTGGGCGTCGTCGGCTTGCGCGCGGCGCGCGCGCTCACCACAAAGCCGATCGTCGCCATCGGCGGCATCACGCCCGACAATGCGGCGGCCGTGCTCGAGGCGGGCGCGCAGGGCCTCGCCGTCGTCTCGGCGATCGTCGCGGCCGACGATCCGGCGGCGGCGACACGCCGTTTCGCGCGACTGTTCGACTGACGCGGCAGGCGCGCGTCGCGATCGCTCCGCCGGTTCAGTGCGCCTCGTCCCAGTTCTGAGCGGCGCGCGCGTCGACCACGAGCGGCGCCGACAGTTTCACCGCCGGCTCCGGCGCCTCGACCATCACGCGCCGCACGACCTCGATCGTCTTCTCGACTTCCGATTCGGGCGCCTCGAACACAAGTTCGTCGTGCACCTGCAGAAGCATCTGCGCCGAAAGGTTGGCGCGCGACAGCGCATCGTCCATGCGGATCATCGCGCGGCGGATGATGTCGGCTGCCGTTCCCTGCAGCGGCGCATTGATGGCCGCGCGCTCGTTGAAGGCGCGCTCCGACGGGTTCGACGAAGTGATGCGCGGATAATGGCACTTGCGGCCGAACATGGTCGTCACAAAGCCCTGCTCGCGACAGAGCTTCTTCGTGCGGTCCATGTAGTCGCGGATGCCGGGGAAGCGTTCGAAATATTTCCTGATATAGGCGCCCGCCTCCTCGCGGGGAATGCCGAGCTGGTTGGCGAGGCCGAAGGCGGAAATGCCGTAGACGATGCCGAAATTGATCGCCTTGGCGCGGCGCCGGATCTCCGACGGCATGTCCTTGACCGGCACGCCGAAAATCTCCGACGCGGTCGCGGCGTGAATGTCGAGGCCTTCCGCGAAGGCCTTCTTCAATTGCGGAATGTCGGCGATCTCCGCGAGCAGGCGCAATTCGATCTGCGAATAATCGGCCGAGATCAGCCTGGCTCCGGGCGTCGCCACGAAAGCCTTGCGAATCTTGCGGCCCGCTTCGTTGCGCACGGGAATGTTCTGGAGATTGGGCTCCGAGGACGACAGCCGCCCCGTCGTCGTCGCCGCGAGCGCGTAGGACGTGTGCACCCGCCCGGTCCGCGGATTCACATAGGTCGGCAGCGCGTCCGTGTAGGTCGATTTCAGCTTCGACAATTGCCGCCAGTCGAGAATGCGTTGCGGCAGCTGATGGCCTTCCTCGGCGAGATCGTCGAGGACGCCGGCTGCCGTCGACCACGCGCCGGTCGCGGTCTTCCTGGCGCCGGGCAGGCCCATCTTGCCGAACAATATGTCGCCGATCTGCTTGGGCGAGCCGATGTTGAACTTCTCGCCGGCCAATTCGTAGATCTCGGCTTCGAGCCGCGCCATGTCCTGCGCGAATTCGCCAGACAAACGCGACAGAATCTGCCGGTCGATCGAAATGCCGCGCCGCTCCATGCGCCCGAGCACGCCGACCATCGGGCGCTCCAGCGTCTCGTAGACGCGCGTTATGGATTCGGCCGGCAGCCGCGGCGCCAGCGTGCGCCACAGCCGCAGCGTCACATCGGCGTCCTCCGCGGAATATTCCGTCGCACGATCGACGGCGACGCGCGCGAAGCCGATGAACGTCTTGCCCTGCCCCGCCACTTCGCCGAAGGCGAGCGGCTTGTGGCCGAGATATTTTTCCGACAATTCGTCCATGCCGTGGCCGTTGCGGCCGGCGTCGAGAACATAGGAGGCCAGCATCGTGTCGGCGACCGGCGCCATGTCGACGCCGCGCTGCGCGAGCACAAGCCAGTCGAACTTGGCGTTCTGCGCGATCTTGAGCACGTCGGGCGCTTCCAGCAACGGCTTGAGGCGCGCGATCACGTCCGTCTCGCGCAATTGCTCCTCGACCAGCCCATTGCCGCCGAAGAGATCTCCGTCGCCTTTCACATGGCCGATCGGCACGTAGGCCGCACGCCCCGGCGCCAGCGCCAAGGAGACGCCGACGAGATCGGCCTGCATCGCGTCGAGCGAGGAGGTTTCCGTGTCGATGGCGATCGCGCCTGCGCCGTGCGCCTCCGCGATCCAGCGATCGAGCGTCGCGAGATCGCGGATCGCGACATAGGCCGAGCGATCGACGGCGGCGGCTTGCGCTTGCGTCGCGCGCTCGGTCGCCAGCTGCGACGGCGCGAGCCCGTCGGTCGGCGCATGCCTGGCGATGGTCGACGCCGCGACGACAGGCGAGGCCTGCGACGGCGCGGGGGGTTCCGCGCGCGATCGTTCGGGCAGCGCATCGCCATTGCGCGCGCGCCATCCCCCGGCGCCGACGAGATCGGCCTGCGGCTCGATCTCGTTCGCGTCGATCGCGAACAATTCCGCGACGCGCCGGGTAATCGTGGTGAATTCCATCGCCTTGAGAAAAGCGATCAGCCGCTTCGCGTCAGGGGTGGCCAGCCCGAGATCGTCCAGCGCGCATTCGAGCGGCGCGTCCTCGACCAGCGAGACGAGCTTCTTCGATAATCGGATCAATTCGACGCTCTGCGGATCGGTCAGCGTCTCGCGCCGCTTGGGCTGCTTGATCTCGCCGGCGCGCGCCAGCAATTCGTCGAGCGAGCCGTATTCGCCAATGAGCTGCGCCGCCGTCTTCACGCCGATGCCGCGCGCGCCGGGAACGTTGTCCGTCGAATCGCCGGCCAGCGCCTGCACGTCCACCACCCTGTCGGGCCCGACGCCGAAATAATCCTGCACTTCCGCAAGGCCGATGCGCCGTTCCTCGCGCTCGCCTGACGCCGGATCATACATCGAAATCTTCGGCGTGATCAGCTGCATCAGATCCTTGTCGGCGGAAATGATGAGCACGTCGGCGCCCTTCGCCTCGGCCTGTCGGGCGTAGGTGGCGATCAGGTCGTCGGCCTCGTAGACGTCCTGCTCGATCGGGATCATGCCGAAGGCCCGCACGGCTTCGCGCATCAGCGGGAACTGCGGGACGAGATCTTCCGGCGGCTCGCTGCGATTGGCCTTGTACTCGGGATAGATTTCCTTTCGGAACGAGTTCTCCGACTTGTCGAAGATGATGGCGAGATGCGTCGGCTTCACGCCGATCGCGCCGTCGCGCACGAATTGCAGCATCTTGTTGCAGAACAGGCGCACGGCGCCTGTCGGCAACCGGTCGGAACGGTAATTGTATTTCGCGTCCTGCCGGATCGACTGGAAATAGGCGCGGAAGACGAAGGAGGAGCCGTCGACCAGAAAAACATGGTCGCCGGCTGCAACGGGACGATAGCAGGAACTCATGGCGCCAAACTAGCGCGAATTCGGCAAAAAGGGATGCCCGCGCGCCTGCCGGCGAAAAAATGCGGAAAAGCGCCCGCGCCACGTCGTTTCCCAAGAGTCCAGGGCGACGTCGGCAAGCGTCGCGACGATCAGGAGGCTGGAAGCCGCCATGAGGAGGGCGCTCGCCGCAGACGGCGCGAGGCCTCGATTCGCTATGGCGATGAGAACGAGGAACAGCGGAATCCAGAAGATCGCCAGCGCGGGCGCGGCGCGCCCCAGCCGCGCCAGGATTGCGCCGAGGCTCGAAGCCGATATTGCGGAAGCGCTGGCCAGGACGGCCGGGCCGGCCGCGAGGCCGAAAGCGAGCGCGAGCGGCCCTATCGCCAAGATCGAAGGCGACTGGCCCGTCTGCGCGAAGCGGATGACGACCGCAGTCGCCAGAACGGCGACGAACGGACCCGCCGCGCCCGCGAATTCCGGCTCCTCGTCGACGAGGCGGAAGAAGGCGTCGCGATGCGCGGCGAGCAGCGCCCCGGCGACATAGAAGACGAAATGGACGAGCGACGCCGCGCCGAGGATGACGCCGACGAGATGCGCGGCGACCGCCAGCAGGAGACAGGCGGCAGGCGCGCCGCGCAGCGCATGCGCGGCAAGCCCGTAGACAGCCGCCAGCAGCGCAAGCTCCCAGCCAGGCGCGGCGGTCGCGAGGGCGACGCGCCAATCCAGTCCGGCCAGCGGTCCCGTTGCGGCAGCCATTGCAGCCGCTGCGGCTCCGCAGAGCGCCATGCCGAAGGCCGGCCTCGACACCTTGCCATGTTCGTCCGACGCGATCGGCGCGGACAAGAGCCAGCCGGAGACGGCGAAAAACGCCGGCAAGGCGATGATCTCCCCGATCATGCGCAGCGCCGGCGCGATCCGGCCGCCGCCGTCAAGGGAAAGGGCGGCCACCGAAGGGGCGGCCAGCGCCAGCAGCAGGCCGCGCGCAACGAGCGCCGCATGATGCGACCGATCGGCGGGCGACGACGCGCCAAACTGCTCCATGCCTGTTCCAAACCGACGCAAATCGTCGCCCGCTGCGGGTCGCGGCGGGCCCCGGGGCGCAGGCAGCAAGGCGCGGGCCGCGGCGCGATTGCCGCCCGCCGGCCGATCGGCTACACAGAGGCGCGCCGCTTCGGCAGCCGCACCCGTAGCTCAGCTGGATAGAGCGCTGCCCTCCGAAGGCAAACGCAAGCTCTTTCTGCTGAACATCAGTGCAAGGAAAATCGAGTGAAACCAAGCGATTGGCAAAACTCGAAGGAAGCACG
>JBDHTL010000054.1:0-21964 GCA_039808645.1 Rhodoblastus sp.
GCCGCGAGCAGCGCGCCGGCGAGCGCCGCCGCCGGCGGCAGAGGCGCGAACGAGCGGGGACGGCCGAAGGCGGCGAGCGCCGCCACGCCCATCAGGAACGTGTCGCCGGCGACCGCCAGCAGGCGCTTCGTCAGGACCGGCGTGAAACCGTCGGTCGCCGGCAGGTCCAGCCATTTGACGAGCATGACGGCGGCCGGAACGGCGACGGCGGCGGCAAGGCCGAGCCAGACGAGGGCCGCGATTTTCCCGGACATCGCGAGATCGCGCGAAAGACGCGGCGTCGCGACGAATATGGCGATGCCGAGCGGGACGAAGACGATCGCGCCCTGGCTCGCCATCGTCCAGGCGAAGACGAGCATGGCCAGTGCGAATTTCTCGCGCGCGCCGGCGGCGCCGAAACGGATGGCGCAGATGGCGAGCGAGAAGGCCGCCAGACAACCGGTCAGCCACCACATGCGCCAGGTCTGCGCTTGCAGCAGAAGCAGCGACGGCAGACAGGCGCCGGCGATCCACGCGACGAACAGGCCGAGCGCGCCCGCCGCCAGACCCGCATGAAGCAGGCGCTTCAACCGGCCTTCGACGCGGCTCGCGGCGAGAAGAATGGTCGCGGCCTGCACGGCCGGCAGGACGAAATCGTCGCCGTTCCACAGATGCGGGAAGAGATAGGCGTTGCGGTCGATCAGCAGAGCCAGCCATTTGGCGTCGACCATGACGCGCAGCCGCCCGGCGATCGGCGCGTCGAGCGCGACCGCGACGAGCAGCGCCAGCGCGCCGCCGAGCGCGAGCAACAGCCAGCGGCGATCCTCGGCCGCGAGCGCGAGACCGATGGCGGCCACGCCGGCGAGCGCCATGATCGGATGAAGCGCCGCGGCGACCGCCAGCAGCGCGAGCGCCGGGACCAGACGGCCCGAGAGGAAGACGGCGAGCGCGAAGAGCGTGAAAGCCTCCGCGTAGGGCCGCGGCTCGGCCAGGGTTTCGGCATAGGAAAGGAGCCTGTAGGGGCCGTAGACGGCAGGCGCCGCGAAGACGACCGCAGCGATCAGCAGCGCCTTGCCCGGTAGCGCGCGACGCGCGAAGGCGAGCGCGCCGCCAAACCACAGAAGGCCGCCGAGCGCGGCGATCAGCGCGGCGCTCGCGGCAAACGGCAGATGCGCGACGAGCCAGCGCGCGGCCGGCGTGAACAGGCTGAACTGCGATTGCCCGTCGAGGCGGAACATCAGATCGCGCCCGATCCCGTCCGGGTCGAGATCGGCGAGCGCGCGGCCCATGTAGATCTTGGAATCCCCGATGACGCCGGGGAACGGATGTTCGAGCGCGTAGAAGGCGCCAAGCGCGAGCAATCCGGCGACGCCGGCGCCGAGACGCGAAGCGGACGAGATTTTCGCAGCGCGCCGGGCGGGCGCCTCTTCACTCGCCATGTTCGCGTCGAAGGCGCTCACGAAACACGCTCCTTGCGCGCGCTTACGCGGCGCGGCCGTGGAACAGGAGGAAGCGGCGCGACAGGAAGTTGAACATGAAAACGAAGCCGACCGTCGGCGCCTTGGCGGCGGCGACGGGAAGCCCGAGGCCGCTGACGAAGCCGAACATCAGCGCCTGGTTGAACGCCAGCCCGATCAGGCCGGTGACCAGAAAGCCGGCGAGTTCAGCCCGCGCGCCGTAACGCGAGCGGCCCTTGAAGACGAGGCGCGTGTTGAGGAGGTAGGCGATCGCCAGGCCGAGCATGAAGGCCGCGAAGGCTGCGCTCAGGTAATCGACATGGAAGATGCTGTTGAGAACGACCAGCGAGCCATAGTCGACGACGAGCGCGACCGCGCTCGCCGCGCCGTAACCGGCCGCGTCCTTGGCGAAGCCGACCAGCGTCGCATAGGAAAGGCGCGCCGGCTTCAGCGCGCCGGTCGTGGCGTCCAGGGACATCAGGCGACCTTGCGGGGAACGAGACGCTCGCTCTTCAGGGCCTCCTGCGCGCCCGACACGCCGGCCTCGCCGTATTCGGCGTCCTCGTTGACTTCCCAGGTGTTGTAGACCGTCTCGCCCGAGATGATGTTGAGGGCGGTGAGCATGCCGGTCATCATCGCGTGATCCTGGTTGTTGTACTTGTGCATGCCGTTGCGGCCGACGAGATGCAGGCCAGGATAGCGGCCGCCGAGTTCGAGACGGATCACCTCGACGTTGCGGGCGTAGGAATCGTCGTAGACCGGATAGGCCTTGGGCTGGCGCACGACCGACGCGTCGACGACGTCGACGGCCTTCATCAGGCCGATCTTGTCGATCTCCTGCTTGGCGAGTTCCACCAAATCCTTGTCGTCGGCGGTCCACAGGCCGTCGCCCTCGAAGCAGAAATATTCAAGGCCGAGGCATGTCGAGACGCCGTCCGGGATCATCTCCGGCGACCAGGAACGGAAGTTCTGGACGCGGCCGACCTGGACGGACGGATCATGGATGTAGACCCAGTTGTCGGGCAGTTCGACCGAGGACTTGCCGATCAGGACGACGGTGAGGAAGTCGCGATACTTGAGGTCGCGCGCGTGCAGCAGGCTCAGCGGGGTCGGCGTGAGCGAATCCATCAGTTCACTGATCGGCGCCGACGAAATCACGTTGCGCGCGGCATATTGCTCGAGAACGCCGTCGCCACGGCGCACCGATACGGTCCAGATCTTCGACTTCTCGTCATAGGCGAGATGTTCGACCGAGCGGCCCATCTGCACGCGGCCGCCGAAGCCGACGATCTTCTTGGCCGCGGCTTCCCACATCATGCCGGGGCCCTTGCGCGGATAGCGGAAGGATTCGATCAGGGATTTCGCGCCCTCGCCCTTCTTCTTCACGCCGAGCGAGCGGCGCAGGCCGTCGATGACGGCGGCGCCCAGGTTGAGGCCCTTGATGCGCTGCGCGGCCCAGTCGGCGGAAATTTCATCGCAGCCCATGCCCCACACCTTCTCGGTATAGGTCTTGAAGAAGATCGAGAACAGGCGCTCGCCGAACTGGTTGCGCACCCATTGGTGGAAGGTCTTCGGCTCCTTGACCGGGAAGGCCTTGGCGTAGGCGAAGGAGGCCATGCACAGCGTCGATTCCCACAGGCCGAGATTGAACAGCGCCTCGAACGCCTTGAGCGGATAGCCGTAGAACTTGTTGTTGTAGAAGATGCGCGACAGGCGCGGGCGATCGACGAAATCGTCGGGCAGGATCTCGTTCCAGAGATCGACGATCTCCTTCGACTTCGAGAAGAAGCGATGGCCGCCGATGTCGAAGAGGAAATCCTTGTAGTTCACGGTGCGACTGATGCCGCCGACATAGACGGGATCGCGTTCGAACACGATGACGTCGCGGCCGTTCTTGGCGAGCGTATAGGCTGCCGTCAGGCCCGCGGGACCGCCGCCGATCACCGCCGTTTCAACAAATTCCATCGCCCGCGCCCCGTTGGTTGCTCGGGAAATGATGGGCGCGAGCGGTTAATTTCCGCTTACTGCGGCGCTTGCGGCGATGGCGTCGTTAATGAAGCCGACAGGCGATCAGCGGTTTCTAGATTTTGCCAATTCACGTTCCACAGCAAGGGAATAGCGCGACATTCCGAAGCAGAACACGAAGTAGAACAGCGCGGCGAAAACATAGCCGGTGGCGGTAATGGTCGGCCCGGCCCATTCGGGATCGAGTCGCGCGGTGTCGACGGCGCGCAGGAAATCGAAGATGCCGACGATGGCGACGAGGGTCGTGTCCTTGAACAGGGCGATGAATGAATTGACGATGCCGGGAATGACGATGGCCAGAGCCTGCGGCAGGATGATGAGCCGCATGCGCTGGGGATAGGAGAGACCGAGCGCCATCGCGCCCTCGAACTGGCCCTTGGGAATCGCCTGCAGACCGCCGCGGACGACCTCGGCCATGTAGGCGGACGCGAACAGCGCGACGCCGATCAGCGGCCGCAGCAGCCGGTCCGGCGCCCATGATTCGGGCACGAACAGCGGCAGCATCAGGTTGGCCATGAACAGGACGGTGATCATGGGCACGCCGCGCATGATCTCGATGAAGCCGATCGAGAAGAAGCGCACGATCGGCAGCGTCGAGCGCCGCCCGAGCGCCAGCGCGACGCCGAACGGCAGCGAGAAGACGATGCCCGAGACCGCCATGATGAGCGTGACGAGAATGCCGCCCCACAGGTCGGTCGGCACGATCGGCAGGCCGAGAATCGTCGAGCCGCGCAGCAGCAGCGTCGCCATGATCGGATAGGCGATGAAGAAGAGCGCCGCCGCGACGCCGCGCCCGGGCGCGCGGCGGATCAGCAGCCAGGCGATGAGCAGCGCGCCGACGGCGAAGACGATGTCGACGCGCCAGCGCTGCTCGAACGGGTAGGAGCCATAGGTGAAATAGCCAGCCTTGCGCCAGATGTAGGCCCAGCAGGCCCCTGCCCCCGGCGCGCGGCAGGCCTCGCCGTTCGGCGCGCTCCAGACTGCGTCGATGACGAGGAAGCGCAGCAGCGGCGGGATCGCCCAGGCGAGGAAGATGATCCCGAGGATCGTGAAGACCGAGGCGAAGGGCCCCGAGAACAGGCGGTCGCGCAAGGTGGCGACGAGGCCGCTCGCGGCGGCGGGCGGCGGCAGGGTCGGTTCGGGCGCGGCGCGGACGAAGGCGGTCATGTCAACGCTCCCGCAGCGACATGCGCGCGTTGTAGGCATTCATGACGCCCGAGGTGACGAGGCTCGCGACGAGATAGACCGCCATCGTCATGAACACGATCTGCACCGCCGCGCCGGTGTTGTTGAGCACCGTGCCGGAGAAGACGTTGAAGAGATCGGGATAGCCGATCGCCACGGCCAGCGTCGAATTCTTGGTGAGGTTCAGATATTGGTTGATGAGCGGAGGAATGATGACCCGCATCGCCTGCGGCATGATGATCAGCTTGCGCGTCGGCGTGGCGCGGATGCCGAGCGCGGCGGCCGCCTCGCTTTGCCCCTTGGGCACGGCCAGAATGCCGGACCGCACGATCTCGGCGATGAAGGCGGCGGTATAGAGCGTCAACGCCAACAGCAGCGCGACGAATTCCGGCGTCAGCCTCTGCCCCCCGACGAAATTGAAGCCCTTGAGCTGCGGGAAATCGAGACCGATCGGCCGCCCGGACGAAAAGAAGGTCAGCAGCGGCAGGCCGAGGACGAGCGCCGCCGACACCCAGCCGACCGGCGCCTGCTGGCCTGTCTCGCGCTGGCGATTGGCCGCCCAGGCGCGAAAGATGAAAGCGCCGACGATGCCGATGCCGAGCGCGATCCAGACCGCGTTGACGCCCTGCCTGAATACGGGCGCGGGCACGAACAGGCCACGGTTGGAGACGAAGACGGCGTCGAGGAAGGGCGCGGCCTGCCGGGGGTTAGGCAGGTTTCCGAGGACGACGTTGTACCAGAAGATGATCTGCAGCAGCAGCGGCACGTTGCGGATCAGCTCGACGTAGACGGCGGCGAGCCTGGCGACGAGCCAGCTCGTCGACAGCCGCGCGGCGCCGATGGCGAAGCCGATGAAGGTCGACAGGACGATGCCGAGGACGGCCACCAGCAGCGTGTTGAGCAGGCCGACCCAGAAGACCCGGCTGTTCGGCGAGGTCGCCGCATAGGGAATGAGGGTCTGGTTGATGTCGAAGGAGGCCGGCCGGTCCCAGAAGGCGAAGTCGGTCGGAATGCCGCGCGCTTGCATGTTGTTGCGCGCGTTGACGACCGCGCCGGCGAACAGGAACAGCACGACGACGAGCAACGCGCCCTGGAAGATGAGGCCGCGCCAGAACGGATCGTTCCAGATCCTCGGCTTCGGAGCCTCGCTCGCCGCGGTCGCGCTGGTCGTCATGCTCATGGGCGCGGCCGGATCGTTCAGCGGATCGGCGGCGCGTACTGCATGCCCTTGTTGTTCCACAGCGCATTCAGGCCGCGCTGGATCTTCAGCTTGGAGCCCGCGCCGACGTTGCGCTCGAAGACCTCGCCGTAATTGCCGACGAGCTTGATGATGCGGTACGCCCAGTCCTGCGTCAGGCCGAGGCCTGCGCCGAAATTGCCTTCGGTGCCGAGCAGGCGCTTGATCTCGGGGTTGGGCGCCTTCGCCTTCTCGTCGATGTTGGCCTGCGTGACGCCGAGCTCCTCGGCCGTGACCATGGCGTAATGCGTCCATTTCACCAGGTTGAACCACTGATCGTCGCCCTGGCGCGTCACCGGGCCGAGCGGCTCCTTGGAAATGACCTCGGGCAGGATCACGTGGTCTTCCGGATTGCCGAGCTTGGTGCGCTCGCCGTAGAGCTGCGACATGTCGGTCGTGAAGCTGTCGCAGCGGCCGGTGTCATAGGCCTTCAGCGCCTCGTCGGCGGTCGCGAACACGACCGATTCGTACTTCATGTTGTGGGTGCGGAAGAAGTCCGCGAGGTTGAGCTCGGTGGTGGTGCCCTGCTGCACGCAGACAGACGCGCCGCTCAGCTCCATCGCCGAATTCACGTTGAGCTTCTTGCGGACCATGAAGCCCTGGCCGTCGTAATAGGTGACCGCGCCGAACAGGAAGCCCTGGCCGACCTCGCGCGACTGGGTCCAGGTCGTGTTGCGGGAGAGGACGTCGATTTCGCCGGATTGCAGCGCCGTGAACCGGTCCTTCGCGCTCAGCGGCGTGAAGCGCACCTTGTTTGCGTCGTTGAAGATGGTCGCGGCGATGGCGCGGCAGAATTCGATGTCGAACCCCTTCCACTGGCCCTTGTCGTCGGGCAGGCCGAAGCCGGCGATGCCGGGGTTGGAGCCGCAGACCAGTTCGCCGCGTTTCTTCACCGCGTCGAGGGTCGGGCCCGCCCAGGCCGTCGACGGAACCGCCACGGAAGCGGAAAGAGCGAGCGCGGCGAGCGCAAGCAGCGGGGCGGAAGTGCGGGTCATGGGCCGTCCGTCGGTTCGAGAACTGTCAGGGCGCCGGCGCGGCCGCCCAGGAGGGGCAATAACAAGCGTTTCGTCCGCCGGGGTCAAGCCGCTCCACGCATGGCTCGCGGAAGCGGCGGACCGGCCCGCATCCGGGCGCAAGCGCGCGAAAAAACCGGCTTCCCCTTTTTCGCAGCGCGCTCTAGGAACGGCGACGCCGGGAGCTCTTGCATGACCAAATCGACGAAGGACGGACGGGCCAAGATGGGCAGCCGCACACGGCTCGTGCACGCGGGGCGGGCGCCGTTCGAAAACCACGGCTTCGTCAACACGCCGATCTATCGCGGCTCGACCGTGCTCTATCCCGATGTCGAGGAACTTTACGCGCGCAGGCAGAAATACGTCTACGGCACCAAAGGCACGCCGACGACGGATTCGCTGGAGGAGGCCTGGTCGGAGTTGTGCGGCGCGGCCGGCACGGTCCTGGCGCCCTCGGGCCTGTCGGCGATCGCGCTGGCGCTGTTCACCGTCGCGCGCGCCGGCGGCCATGTGCTGGCGACCGACAGCGCCTATCGACCGACGCGGGTGTTCTGCGATTCCCTTCTGGCGAAGCTCGGCGTCGAGACGACCTACTACGATCCGCTGATCGGGGACGGCATCGCCGCCGCGATGCGCGACAACACGCTTGCCGTCGTCGTGGAGGCGCCGGGGTCGCAGAGCTTCGAGATGCAGGACATACCCGCCATCGCCGCTGTCGCGCGCGACAAAGGCGTCTGCGTGATCATGGACAATACCTGGGCGACGCCCCTCTTCTTCCCGCCGCACGAGCGCGGCGTCGATCTGGCGATCGAGGCCGGCACGAAATACCTGTCCGGCCATTCCGACCTGCTGCTCGGCCTCGTCTCGGCCAATGAAGAATGGTGGCCGCGCCTGCGCGAGACCTACGACACGATGGCGAATTGCGCGGGTCCGGAAGACGTGTTCCTCGCGCTGCGCGGCATGCGCACGATGGAGCTGCGGTTGCGCGAGGCCGAACGCCAGGGCCTGGCGCTCGCCCGATGGCTCGCTGCGCGGCCGGAAGTCTCGCGCGTGCTGCACCCCGCCCTGCCCGACGACCCCGGCCACGCGATCTGGAAGCGCGACTTCCTCGGTTCGTCCGGATTGTTTTCGGTCGTCCTGAAGCCGGCTTCGCGCAAGGCGGTCGCCGCCATGCTCGACGGGCTCGAACTCTTCGGCCTCGGCTATTCCTGGGGCGGGTTCGAAAGCCTCGTCGTGCCGTTCGATTGCGCGCCCTACCGCAGCGCGACGGTGTGGAAGCCCGAAGGCCCCGCGCTGCGCTTCTCGGTCGGGCTGGAGAATATCGAGGACCTGCAGGACGACATCGAAAGGGGCTTCGCACGGCTGCGCGCCGCCGACGCGTGAGCGAAACAGAAAGAGCGCGGCCGAAGCCGCGCTCTCGCGATCGACGCCGTGATCCGCTTTACGCCCGGCGCACGAGGCCGACGATGGCGGAGACGACGAACAGGACGATCGCCACCCAGAACAGCATCTGCGCGCCGCTCATTGCGGTCCCCGCCAGACCGCCGAAACCGAGGAAGGCGGCGACGAGCGCGACGATGAGGAAGATGACGGCATAGTGCAGCAGGCTACCCATTGCGCTTTCCTTTCTGTTGCCCCGTGTGTGACAGGAACGGGGCGCTGAACCTGCTGCGATAACGGCGCGCGGCGCTGGCGGTTCCAAGGCCGAGGCTCCGCTGCCGAAAATCTTGCGTCGACGGTCGTCGGGAACCACGAACGCGGGCGCGCGTTGCCGTCGCGGCCGCGCCGCCGGACGGGGCGGACGTCTCACGCACGCTCGACGCTTCAGTTTCATCCGGAGATCGCCATGCCGCTGCTTATCTGCGAGGACGACGCCCTGATCGCTCTCGAACTGGTCGAGGAAGCGGAGCGGCGCGCGATCGCGGACGTCACGGTGGCGAGCAATGCGACCGACGCCCTGCGCGCGATCGAGGCCGGCGCGTTCGACGCCGCGATCGTCGACCTGCACCTGGAGGACGGGCGCTCGGGCCCCTCCATCGCGCGCCGGCTGGCGGAACGCGGCGTTCATACCGTCATCCTTTCCGGCGGCGAATTGCGCTGCGAGGAACTCGCCGACGCGGCCCATATCTTCATTCGCAAGCCGACGCCTGCCGAAATCGTGATCGACTGCGCGCAGCTGGCCTTCGCCTGAGCCGCAAAGGAAGAAAGCGCCCGCCTCTCGCGAGGCGGACGCTTCGTTTCGCTCGACGCTCGGCGCCTTGCCGCCGCGCGTTAGCGATACAGGAACATGATCAGCAGGATGATCGGAATCGGCACGCCGATCAGCCAGAGAAGCAATCCACGACCCATGTTGCGCTCCTTCCCTCGATTGGCCCGCCGTGGCCGGCGAGCGCGATGGATGTCTTCACTTCGCGACGATGGCGCGCAGCATCCAGATCGCCTTTTCGTGAAACGTCAGGCGCTGCACGAGCATGTCGTTGGTGACGATGTCGTCTGCGTCCTCGGCCTTCTTCGCGGAATCGCGCATCTGCCGGCACGCCGCCTCGTGGTCGGCCACGAGATCCTGGATCAGTTCCTCGGCCGACATCTCGACGGTCTGGCGGCGTTCGGTCGACAAATCCGGCGATTTGGTGAGATGGCCCAGCGCGCGAATGCGCTCGGCAATCGTGTCGACGGCCGCAAACAGGTCGTTGTATTGCTCGTCGGTCAGGATGTGGATCGGGTGAAACAGCGGACCGACCACGTTCCAATGGTGGATCTGCGTTTTTACCAGCAATCTGTAGGTCGTGGTCAGCGCGTCCTGAAGCGCGTTCGCGACGTCGGCGCGGTCCTTGTCGGAAATTCCCGTCGAAAGCTTCTCGGCTTTCGGCTTGGTCTGCAAGACAGCGGCGGATGCCATGCCTGTCGTCCTCTTGTTCGAGAAAACCCGGGTGGACGGACCAGTTCTTCGCTCGTGCGGGGCAGCAGGTCGGGCGCGCCGCCGATCCGTCCGAAGCCACAACACGGCGTGATCCGCCCGGTTCCAGCCTGGGCCGAATTTCTTCCGCGCCGAGGGCGCGGAACCTGACCGCCATTGCAGCGTTACAGACCAAAATGCCGGAGTGGGCGAAGTGTTGATCTGGGCGAGTGTCTTTCTCGTAGTCGCGCTCGTCGCCGGAATTCTCGGTTTCAGCGGCGTCGCCCAGGCCTTTGCAGGCGTGGCGCGGCTGATTTTCGGGCTTTTTCTCGTGCTTTTCCTGATCTCCTTTGCCGCGATGCTGGTCGCCGCGGTATAGAGGGCGGCCCGAAGTTCTTGCGCCCGAACGGAAAATCCGCCGGGCGCACGGAACCAAATGCCGGCAGCCGCGTTCGGAGGGCTGGAACGCGGGCGTAGGCCGCGCCGGGGCCCAATGATGACGCAATGCGATCCTCCACCGCAATCTTCCGAAACGCGCGCGCGCAACGAGACGCTCGCCGGATCGGAAGTTCGCCACTCCTTCGGTTTCGCGCAATTCGCCGCTCACGTCGCCGCGTTGACCGGCCGGCCGGCGACTTTCGCGCTCGCTCTCGGCATCGTCATTGTCTGGGCCGTTTCGGGCCCTATTTTCCGGTGGTCGGACACATGGCAGCTGGTGATCAATACCGGCACCACGATCGTCACGTTCCTGATGGTCTTCGTCATCCAGAACGCGCAAAACCGGGACGCCATGGCTATTCAGGTCAAGCTCGACGAACTGATCTGCGCGACCAAGGACGCGCGCGACAAGCTCGTCGGCATTGAAGACCTGGACGACGCCGTTGTCGCCAGGCTGAAAGCCGATATCGAGCGCCGCACCAACGGGTCGCAAACGGCCGCGAAGTCCAGCTGAAAGCGCGCATGATCAAGCGATCGCGCCGTTTCGTCGGCTACAATATCCTGTTCCTGGGCTTCGGCGCCTTCGCGCTGCTCGTCATGATCGCGACTTCCGTGCTCTATTCCAGCCGGACGCAGGGCTTTGCCGGCGACGCGCTGAAAGCCGCGCGCCTCGACGGCCTGCTGCTGCGATACCAGTCCGACCTGCTCGACGCGGAAACCTCGTTGCGCGGCTATCAGCTGACGCAGCGCGAGGCCTATCTCGGCCCCTACGAGAAGGCGAAGCTCGACATCGACCAGGACGCGATCGCGCTGCGCGCGAACGTCGAGTCCTTCGCGGAGAAGTCGATCGATCCGGCGGAAATCGAAGACCTCATCCGGCTCGGCTCCGTGAAGTTGGAGATCGTGCGCCGCAATCTCGCGGATGCGCGCGCCGGCAGGCTCGACGCGCAGGCGCTGATCGAGGCGTCGGACCTCGGCAGGGCCTCGATGGACGCGGTGCGGGTCAAGGTCGACGAGCTTCAACGCGCCGCCGAGGCGATCCGGGTCCGTCAGGCCGACAACATGCGCGAGGCCGCCTCGACCCTGACGACGCTGATCGCGCTCGGCGCGGCGATGATCGTCGTTCTGGCGATCTCGGCGGGCCTGTTCATCCTCAGACACATGCGCGAGCTCGTGCAGGCGCGCGAAGCGCTCGTCGAAGTCAACGCCACGCTCGAGGAACGGGTGCGCGCGCGGACCGAGGGCGTGATGCGCGCAAACGAGGAATTGCAGCGCTACGCCTATATCGTCAGCCACGACCTGCGCGCGCCGCTGGTCAACATCATGGGCTTCGTGTCGGAGCTGGAAACGGCGACGGGCGTTCTGCGGCAGCATGCGGCGAGAACCGCCGGGGACCGCGACGACGGCTCGCTCGCGCTCGTCATCGAGGCGGCGGACGTTGACATACCCGAAGCGCTTGGGTTCATTCGCTCGTCCATGAATCGCATGGACAATCTCATCAACGAAATCCTGAAACTCTCGCGGGCCGGACGGCGCATACTGGAGCCTTCGGCGCTGAAAACCGACGAACTCGTGCAAACCTGCATCGACGCGATTCGCCAGCGGTTCGACGACGCCGGGGCGTCGGTCGAGATCGTCGGCAAGATGCCCAGCATCGTCTCGGACCGCGCCGCGCTCGAGCAGATATTCTCCAACCTGCTCGACAATGCCGCGAAATATCTGGCCGACGGGCGTCCCGGGCGAATCGAGGTCCGCGGCAAGACGCGCGGCGGATATGCGATCTTCGAGATCGAGGACAACGGCCGCGGCGTCGCGCCTGCAGACCACGAGCGTATATTCGAACTCTTCCGCCGCGCCGGCCCGCAGGACCGGCCGGGCGACGGCATCGGCCTGGCGCACACGCGCGCGCTGACGCGCCGTCTCGGCGGCGACATCGCGGTGAGCAGCGACGGCTCCAGCGGCACCACATTCACGGTCATCATCGCGCGCGATCTCGGCGCGCTCTTGAGGAGCGAAACCACGTGAGACGCGATCCCAGACCCGTTTCCATCATCATGGTCGAGGACGACGAGGGCCATGCGCGGCTGATCGAGAAGAACATCCGGCGCGCCGGCGTCAACAACGAGATCATCGCCTTCCGCGACGGCACGAGCGTGCTCGACTATCTCTTCGGCCCCGACAAGACGGGACGCGCCAGCCTCGGGCGCTCCCATCTCGTCCTGCTCGATCTCAACCTGCCGGACATGACGGGCATCGACATACTCGCCCGCATCAAGGCGAACGAGAATACGCGCCGTTCGCCCGTCATCGTGCTGACGACGACCGACGACCAGCGCGAAATCCAGCGCTGCTACGATCTGGGCGCAAACGTCTACATCACAAAGCCGCTGAACTACGAAAGCTTCGCCAACGCCATCCGCCAGCTCGGACTCTTCCTGGCGGTGATGCAGGTTCCGGAGGTCGACTGAATTGCCGTTCGGCACAGACCTCTCGGGCCCGATGGCCGTTCTCTACGTGGAGGACGACCTTGCGCTCGCCACGCTGGTCCGCAAGGCGCTCAGGCGGCGCGGGCACACGATGGCGCACGTCACCAACAGCGCCGACGCTCTGGCGCGCATCGCCGAAGGCGGGATCGACATCGTCGCGCTCGACCATACGCTGCCGGGCGAGACGGGGCTCGACATGCTGGATCGCGTCGGCCCGCGCGGCGGGCGGCCGCCGATCGTCTACGTGACGGGGTCGATGGACGCGCGGCTTGCCGTGGAAGCGTTGAAGCGCGGCGCCGACGATTTCGTCATCAAGGAGATTTCCGGCGAATTCTACGACCTTCTGATCGCGGCGCTGGAGCAGGCGCTGGAACGCGCGCGATTGAAACGAATGCGCGCGGAGAGCGATCGCGCGGTCCGCGAGGCGCGCGACCGCGCCGAGGCGCTTCTGGCGGAGGTCAATCACCGCGTCGCCAATTCGCTGGCGCTCGTGGCGTCGATGGTGCGGATGCAATCGTCCCTGATCCGCGATTCCCGCGCCCAGCACGCGCTGCAGGAAACGCAGAACAGGATAGCCGCGGTGGCCGGCGTGCACCGGCATCTCTATGCGTCGGGCGCCGTCGACGTGGTCGAGCTCGGCGATTATCTCGGCCATTTGCTGCAGGAGCTCGGCGCCTCGATGAGAGGCGTCCACGCAGGCGCCTGGATCGAGACCGCGCTCGAACCCGGCACGATCAAGACCGACAAGGCCGTCGCGCTCGGCGTGATGGTCAGCGAACTCGTCACCAACGCCTACAAATACGCCTATCCGACCGACGCCGGCGGCCCGGTCCGGGTTGTCTCGCGCGCCGAGGCGGATGGACGGCGGCGCGTGGTCGTGGAGGACGACGGCGTCGGCTGGTCCGGGGTCGGCGCGATCAAGGGAACCGGCCTCGGCTCGAAAATCCTGAAGGCGATGTCGCGCACGCTCGACGCCGAACTCGTGTACGAGCCGGTCACGCGCGGCACGCGCGTCGCCATCGTGTTTCCCGAGGGCGGGAAGAAGCCGCAGGACGCCTCAATCGCGCGCGCGCCGCGCGGCGAAAACGCCCACGGCTAGAGCCGCCGCCGCGCCCGCGAGCCGCGTGTTGCGCGCTATGAGCGACAGAGCGGCGGGACCGGCCACGGATACGATGGCGGAACTGACGCCGCGCGAGACACGGCGCTTCGCCCCGCGTATGGCGAGCCATCCCGCGAGCGCCATGACGAGCGCCGCCGCCAGAGCCGTTCCCGCGACGATCAGGGCGGCCTGTTCGGGCGGAAACCGTGCGGCGAGCGCGATATGGCCCGCATAGGCGGCAAAGCCGAACGCGACCGCCGCGCCCATGACGCCCAGGATCAGGAAAACGATCGCGGCGACGGACAGCCGTTGCGCGGATGCGAGGTCGCGCGCGAGCGGCTGCATCGTCATTTGCGCGGCCTCGGCGCGGCGCGCGAGGCAAGGCCGATCAGCAGGCCGACGCCGGCCGCGGCGGCAAGGGTCGCCACGGGACGGCGCGCGATGGCGTCCGACAGGCGATCGAGGCTGTCTTTGCCCAGCTCCTGCACTTCGTCGACGATCGCGTTGAAACGTTCGGCGGCCTGTTCCCCGGATTCGCCGATCGCCTCGGTGGCGCGGGCGCCGGTGCGCTCCACCAGCTCCGTCATGATGCGCTTCATTTCCGCGATTGCATCCTGCGCGCTCATCGCCGCATCGCTCGCAGTCTTCCTGGCGGCGTCGCTCGCGCGTTCGGCCGCCTCGGCTGTCGAATCCATCAGGTCTTTCGTCAGATCGGCTTTTTCGGAAGAATATGCCATGCCCCGTCTCCAGTGCGGCCCGTACGATCGGGCGTTCATGGCGGGGAACTGTCCTGCTCGGCTTCGGTTCCCGCGCGGCCGCGATTCTTCGGAACGAATTGGACGGAGCGGCATTCTCCGTTCGGCGCGCGCGTGCGCCTGCGACGGGGCCAGACTTTTGAACATCAACGCCAAACGCGACCTGGCGGGCGCGGCGCCGCCGGTCGAGAGCTCTCCCCCGTGGCGGACGCTGGCTGCCGTCGCGCATGTCTCGACGGCGGGACTGTTCGCGCTCGGCGTCCTGTTCGCCTTGCACGAAGCCTCCGCCGTGGTCGCACCCATGGCCGCAGCCGTTGTGGTCGGCGTGGTGCTGTCGCGCATCGGCGATCGCGCGCAGGCTGTCGGGATCCCGCCGTTTCTCGCCGCCGCGCTGTTCGTCGCGGCGACGGGCGCCGGCATCGTGCTGGCGGCTGGCGCGCTCACGGCGCGCGTGTCGTCGCTGGTCGATCGCGCGCCGGAACTCGCGGCCCGCTTCAGCGCGATCTCGGAGGGTGTGCTGCGGCCGCTCCAGGCGCTGAAGATACAGATTTTCGGCGCAGGCGCCGATCACCAGGCGATCGCGCCCCCCTCGCTCGACATGAGCGCCATTACCGGCGTCCTCGGCGGCGTCACGCCCGCGCTCGGCGGCATTCTCATCTTCCTCGCCACCCTGTTCTTCTTCATCGCCGGCAAGGCCGACCTGAAGCGCAAGATCGTTCTCGCCAGCCAGGACAGGCAGCGTCGGCTTTCCGCGCTGCGGATCCTCAACGACGTCGAGGAGGCGCTCGCCCATTACTTTGGCGGCGCGGCGTTGGTCTACGGCGGGCTCGCGGCGTCGACCGCCCTGCTCGCCTGGGTCGCGGGGCTCGGCGCGCCGTTCCTGTGGGGGGTCTTCGTATTCGTCGCCTGCTTCGTGCCGTTCCTCGGCGTCGCGCTGGTCACCGCGGCCCTGCTCGTCGCCGGCTTCTCGACCTACGAGGGCGTCGTCGCCGGCGCGGCGCCGGCGGTTCTCTATTTCGTCGCGCATCTCGTGCTGGAAAACGGCGTGCTGGCCGCGATCGTCGGGCGTCGCTTCGAGATCAACCCGTTCGTGGTCTTCGTCTCGATCGTGTTCTGGACGTGGATGTGGGGCGCGCTCGGCGCCGTCCTCGCCTCGCCGCTGCTGCTGATGTTCAAGATGGTCCGGGAGGAATTGCGGGACGCCGACGCGCCCCGCCTGCCGGAATAGGCGTCAGCTGTTGTTCAGGACGGGCGAGCGGCCGCCGGAGACGGGCGACACGTCCGGACCGAATTCGTCGATGCTGTCCACGGCGAGCAATTGCATCAGACGCTGGCGCGCCCGGTTGACGCGGCTTTTCACCGTGCCGACCGCGCAGCCGCAAATCTCGGCCGCTTCCTCGTAGGAAAAGCCGGAAGCGCCGATCAGGATGAGCGCCTCGCGCTGGTCGGGCGACAATTGCTCCAGCGCGGCGTGGAAGTCGGCCAGGTCCAGATGCCCCTGCTGCTCGGGTTGCGAGACCAGACGCGCCGCCGCCTCCCCGTCCGTATCCTGCACCTCGCGCCGCGCCTTGCGGTACTGGCTGAAATAGGTGTTGCGCATGATGGTGAAGAGCCAGGCGCGCAGGTTCGATCCCTCGGCGAAGGAGGCATGCGCCGCCCACGCCTTCATCAGCGTCTCCTGCACGAGATCGTCGGCCTTGTCGCCGTTGCCGGACAACGAGATCGCGAAGGCGCGCAGCGAAGGGATTTCCGCCAGCAGCGCGGTCTTGAGGGCCGTGATGGCCGTCATTTCTTGGGCTCCAGAGCCGAAGGCTGCGCCGCCCGCTCCTTTTTCTCGAGCTCGTCCAGGAGACTTGAAAACCGGTCGGGCACGGGCTCGGCCACGATCGAGGAAAAGTATCGTTTGAGCTGTTCGCCGAGATGAGCCTGGACGGGCTGTTGCAATTCGCCCTTCGCATCGGGCAGCTTTCTTTCGTGCGGCATCCTGGGCCCTTCATCCGGCGCGGCGCGCCGCATCGGCGATCCATTGGCGGATCCACCGTCGCGCTCATGCCACTTCCCGCGGTAAACGCCGGATCGTAAAGCAGGTTCCACCAGGGGACGATTTTTTTTCAGCGCTGGAACCGCCCCTCGCGCGGCGCGTTATGATCGTCAACGGCGCACCCATTTGCCCAGCTCGAGCACGGAAAGTCGGTTCATGTCCATCACGTCTCTAATCTCGCCTCAGCTTCCGCTGCTGAGGCGCTACGCGCGCGCGCTCAGCGGCAGCCAGGCGAGCGGCGACAATCATGTCGTCGCCATGCTCGAGTCCCTTCTCGCCGACCCCGATTCCTTCGAGCGCAAGCTCGAGCCGCGCGTCGCCGCCTATCGCCTGTTCTCGCGCATCTGGAACGCCAACCCGATGAACCAGGTCGAAATCGACGCCGCGCCGTCGACCGTCGGAGTCGCGGAACGGCGGCTCGAGGCGATAACGCCGGCCGCCCGCCAAGCGTTCCTTCTGACAGCGGTGGAGGGATTTTCCACGCGCGACGCCGCGCGCATCCTCGACGTCAAGGAAGAGGCCTTCAACCAACTGCTCGGCGAAGCCGCCCGCCAGATCGGCGAACAGGTGGCGTCACGGGTGCTCGTGATCGAGGACGAGCCGATCATCGCCATGGACCTGGAATCCCTGGTGGAATCGCTCGGGCACACGGTGATCGGAAATGCGCGCACGCGCGACGAGGCGATCGCCATGGCGCGCAAGCACCGACCGGGCCTCGTGCTGGCGGACATCCGCCTCGCCGACGGCTCGTCCGGCCTGGACGCGGTCAACGACATTCTCGCCTCATTCGAGGTGCCGGTGGTCTTCATCACCGCCTATCCGGAGTCGCTGCTCACCGGCGAGCGGCCCGAGCCGACATTTCTGATCGCCAAGCCGTTCCGGGAGGAGACCGTCAAGGCGGTGGTGTCTCAGGCGCTGTTCTTCGACGCAAACGCGTCTCCGGCCATGAAGCGCAGCGCCTGAAACGAGGTTTGGCGACGTCCGCCCGGAACTGCGGCGCGGTCCATGAGGGTATGTGTTGATTCCGCTAGAAACGTCGCAGCTGCGTCTGGCGACAGACGCAATGACGCTGGTCGCCTCGGCTTCGGTCTGCATCGGGTTCCTATGGGTCCTGTTCAGCGTAAGATCCCGAATTGGGCCGCGCGTGCGCCCGATGGCGATGATGTGCGTATTCCTCATCGCCGTGTCGGCGGCCGAGATCCTTCGCCATGCGGCGGGCTATTATCCCGGCGCCGTCCTCAACGCGCTGGCGACCGTGGCCGCCGCCTGCGCGCTGACGATGGCGCTGGCGATCTGGCGCTTCATCCCGACGCTGTCGCGCGAGCCGACACACAATGAGCTGGTGACCGCCAACGAACAATTGCGGGCCGAGCGCGACGCGCGCATGGCCGCCGTGGAGCAGTTGAGCCGCGCGCGCGACGAACTGGAACAACGCGTCCTGGAGCGCACGCGCGCCCTGGAACTCGCCCGACGGCGTTTCGAGATTGCGCTGCAGGGAACCGGCATCGTCGTCGCGCATCAGGACCGGGACCTGCGCTACACATGGATGTACAACCCGCCGCCGCCGCTGACGGGCGAGGACATGGTCGGCCGGATGCCGGAGGACGTCTTGCCTGCCGACCTCGCCGGGCGCCAGACGGAGGTCAAGCGCCGCGTGATCGAAACGGGCGAGGCCGCGAAATTCGACGCCGTCTTTCCGACCGCCAACGGTCCGATCTGGTACGAGGGGCGCGTCGAGCCCCTGCTCGTCGACGGCAGGCTGGAAGGGGTGATGACGGTCTCGATCGACGTGACCCGGCACATGCTGCACGAGCGGCAGATGCGCGACGTGATGCGCGAGCTCACCCACCGCTCGAAGAATCTGCTCGCCGTGGTGCAGGGCATGGCGCGCCAGAGCTCGACCGGCGCCGCGGACGTCCGGCAGTTCGTCGGCAGTTTCGAGACGCGGCTCGAGGCGCTGTCGGGCGCGCACGAGATGCTGATCGACACCAATTGGCGCGGCGTCTCGCTGCGCGCCATTCTCGATCGCGAATTCGCGCCGCTGGAATCGCGCTTCCACACGATGCGGATCGAGGGGCCGGACCTGCAGCTATCGCCCGAGGCGGCGCAGAATTTCGCGCTGGCGGCGAACGAATTGTCCGGCGACGTCAGGCGCTCGCCGCCCGGCGTCCGGATGGAGATCGACATATCCTGGCGCGTCGACGACGGCGCGCTGCGCTTCGACTGGCGGCGAAGCGGCGGCGAGATCGAGTCGCAATTCGACGGCTTCGGCCTGAACCTTCTCAACCGCGTGCTGCCGCGCCAGATCGGCGGAACGGGCCGCCTCTCCTGCGCGCAGGACGCCTGCGTCTACACGCTGGAAGGAAGCGCCGCCCTGCTTACGCCGCTGGGACGACAGAGACTGGCGCAATCCGGCGAGGAGGACCGCCCGTAAGGCAGGCCGGCGCGCATGGACCCTGAACTGGCGACCCCGACAGGATTCGAACCTGTGACCTACTGCTTAGAAGGCAGTTGCTCTATCCGGCTGAGCTACGGGGTCTTCGCGCGCTGGCGGGCGACGCGCTCGACATGTTGAAACCGGTCAGCGCGCGCCGCGGTCGCCCGCGCGCAGGCCGGTCTAGTGCGTCCACTGGCCGACGCGGCCAGGACGGAAATTGTCCGAATAGGACATGGCGCGCCGCACCGCCGGCCTCGGCTCCTCGACCACATAGGGGATGGCGTTGCGCTCGGCATAGGCGATCGCCTCTTCCTTCGTGTCGAAGGTCAGGTTGATCTGGCTCTTCATGTCGTTGGAACTGGTCCAGCCCATCAGCGGGTCGACGCCGCGCGGGGTCTCCGGCGCGTAGACCAGATGCCATCTCTTGGTGCGGCCGGCCCCCGACTGCGTGGCCGATTTCGTGGGCCGAAAGATCCGTGCGCTCATGATAGGTTCGCCTTTGGTCCGTTCGCCTGTCGTCCCGCCTTGCGGCTGGTCGGGGCAGCAGGATTCGAACCTGCGACCCTCTGCTCCCAAAGCAGATGCGCTACCAGGCTGCGCCATACCCCGCCGACGTCCAGGACGCCGCGTCTGGCTATCATGCGCCGCAGCGTCGAACAAGCGCGGCCCCGGCCCAGCCCGGGCTACTTGCCGTCGAAGAAGGGGTGACGGACCTTGTCGCCGACGGCGAGCCCCATCCTGGCCGCCGCGCCCGCGTTCAGCTCGACCACGCCCCAGACCGGCGGCCCGGAGGCGATCGTCCGTTCGGAAAACGGCTCGGTGTCGGCCGCGATCGAGGCGACCACGCCCTTGCGGTCGACGAAGACCATGTCGAGCGGGATGTAGGTGTTCTTCATCCACATGAAGACCGGCTCGTTGCGGCCGAAGGCGAACAGCATGCCGCGGTCGTCCGGCATGTAACGGCGGAACATCAGGCCCCTGGCCTGCTGGTCCGCGGTGCGCATGACTTCGACGGAGAACGCGTGGACGCCGCTGCGGGAGACGAATTCGAGCTTCTCGAGTTCCTGCGCGCGCGCCGCCGGGGCGGCCGCGAGCAAAGCGCAGAGGAAGGCGAACAGAAGTGCGGCGAGCCGCGGCCGGAAGACAGTCATGGACAGAGAATAGCGACTCGCGCGGCCGGAAATAAGTGGCGCCGGACAGGCCGGCGCGCCGGGCCGGCGCGGCGCAGGATCAGTGGGAGGCCGGCAGCGCCGTCTCGAGCGGACGCACTTCGGCGGCCATCAGACCCTTGGGGCCGTCGCCGAAACGCGCGAGCAGGGAATCGCCCGGCTTGAGTTCGGCGATGCCGTAGCGGCGCAGCGTCTCCATGTGGACGAAGATGTCCTCCGTCCCCTCGCCGCGCGTCAGGAAGCCGAAGCCGCGAATGCGGTTGAACCATTTGACGATGACGATCTCGAAGCCGCTGGTCGGCGCGACCTGGACGCGCGTGCGCGCGGGCGGCGTCTGCGAGGGATGAACCGCCGTCGACTCGTCCATCGTGACCACGCGGAAGACCTGCATGCCCTTCACGCGACGCTGCGCTTCGCAGACGATGCGCGCGCCCTCGTAGGCGGTCTGGAAGCCGTCGCGGCGCAGCACGGTCACATGCAGGAGTACGTCGCCGCCGCCGTCGTCAGGCACGATGAAACCGTAGCCCTTCGAAACATCGAACCACTTGATGCGGCCGGCGAGTTCGACCAACTCGACCGGAGCCGATTCCACACTCGATTCCGCCGCCCCGGAAACCATGTCGTTGAAAGGATCTTTGCCGCCCAATTTCTTACCCCCCGAACGTCGACGGCGAAGCCCCCACCCGCAGGCATCGCATCACGCCGAATCGCCGAGCCACTCCAGAATCACTTGAAGAAAGGATAACACTCCGCACGGTCGCACAAAGGCCAAAGTTGAAACGCCTGTGGACATCGCGGCTATCGCGACGCTGCGAAGGGCGCGAGGATCGATCCGATGTCGCCGCGCAGCACCAGATCGGCCGCGTCGTCGAGCGGCGTCTCCTCGCGATTGACGATGACGAGCGTCGCGCCGTTTCGCTTGGCGAGAATGGGAAAACCCGCCGCGGGATACACGACAAGCGACGAGCCGATCGCGAGGAAGAGATCGCATGTCGCCGTCTCGTCGTGCGCGCGGCGCATTTCATCTTCCGGCATCGCCTGCCCGAAGGAAATGGTCGCCGACTTGATCGCGCCGCCGCAATCGCATTCGGGCGCCGCGCCCGTGCGCTCGAATTCAGCGCGCACGTCGGAAAGCTCGTGGCGCGTTCCGCAGTCCAGGCACTTTGCGTAAGTGCCGTTGCCGTGCAGTTCGATCACCTTGGCTGATGGAACGCCAGACGCCTGATGCAGGCCGTCGATATTCTGCGTGATGATCGCGCCCATCTTGCCGCTCGCGACCAGCGCGGCGAGCGCGCGATGGCCGCGGCCGGGCTGCGCGCCCGCGTAAAGATCGTCCATCGTGAACTTGCGACGCCAGGCTTCTTCGCGCGCGAGGGGATCGGAGACGAAAGCCGAAAAATCGATCGGGCGATGTTTCATCCAGGGCGAGCCGGGCGAGCGGAAATCCGGCACGCCGCATTCCGTCGAAATGCCCGCGCCGGTGAAGGCCGTGATGCGCTGCGATTTCGCGAACAGGCGCGCGAGTTCCGCTCGCGCCTCGTCGGTCGATGAGATGATCATTGTGGCCTCCGCCGCGCCGCCGCCCGTCCGATCTTAGGCGCCGCGCGGCAAAAAGCGAGCGCGGGCGCTAGGGCGTGTCGTCAAATTGGTGGGGCTTGAGAAGCCGACCGACTGGGATTCGCAAATCAGCCAATCCGTGATTCATGGAGAGCCTTCTTTTTTGGAGGCTTTCCATGAGGCGCTATGC
>JBDHTL010000055.1:0-21452 GCA_039808645.1 Rhodoblastus sp.
CCCACAACCACCCCTCGGGCGATCCGACCCCGTCCAAGGCCGACATCCGCATGACCGAGGAGATCGTGACGATCTCGAACCTGATGGGCATCGTCGTGCACGACCACCTGATCATCGGCCGGCACGGTCACGCGAGCTTCAAGGGCCTGCGCCTGATCTGAGGCCAGCTGATGCGTGGCAATTAATTCCCAATCCAAACCTGCCGTTAACGAATGGTGATTAGAGTCGCGCCGTGAGTTCCGCGGACAGGTCATGATCGCCTCCCCCAACAAGATCGAGCGACTGGCGCGCGGCGAGCGAAGCATGTTCGCCGTCGGGATCATCGTCTGCGTCACCCTGTTCGGCCTCGCCGGCGCGCTCTTCGTCTCGCGCGAGCGCGCCAACCACGCCCAGGCCGAAACGGAATCGGCAGCCGTGTCGGCCGCGCTCGAGGCCGCGCGCACAGCCTTCGCCGGGGAAGCCCGCGAGCAGGCCGAAAACCTGTCCGCGACGATCGTGACGGCGCGCCGCCTTTCCGCCGGGCCGCTCCGCATCGCCGGCGCCACGCAGACCCTGATTGTCGATGTCGCGCGCGATTTCGCCGCCGAGCGTCGCGACGACGAGATTTCGGCCCTGCTGAAGGCCGCGGCGCCGCTCGCCGCAGACACGGGCGCCAGCGCCGCGCAGCTGCGCGGCGCGATGACGGAACGCGGCGCGGCGACGTCCTGGAGCGCCCCGCGCAGCGCCGTCGCCTTCGCGAACGACCGTCCCGTCTTCCTCGGTCTCGTGCCCTATGCCGGCGGGGAAAGCGCGAATTTCGCGCTTCTGAGCGCCCGCACGATCGATGCGGCGACGCTCGCCGCGCTGGCCCGCGCCGCCAATACGCAACGCCTCGAGATCACGCCGGCCGCGCAGGCGTCGGACGAGGAGGCGACCGCGCCGCTCGCCGTCGGCCCGGACGGCCAGTCCTTCGTCCTCGCGTGGCGGCCGCTGCGTCCCGGCGAGACCCTCGTCGGCAGCGTCGCCTGGCTGCTCACCGCCTTCGCCCTGTTCTTCGCCGCCTTCACCGTCGCCCATGCGCGCCGCGTGACCGTCGAAGCCGCCGACGACGAGGCGGAGACCTTCGAGTCGATCGGCCAGGATCCGCTGACCAGCCTGCCTAACCGCTCGCTTTTCACGCGCCTGCTCGAAAGCGAGATCGACCGCGTCAAGCGCACCGTCAACGAGCACGGCGCGGCCGTGCTCTACCTCGATTGCGATCGCTTCCAGGAAATCAACGACAGCTGCGGTCGCGACGTCGGCGACAAGATGATCGTCGCGCTCGCCCATCGTCTCGGCAATGTCCTGCGCGCCGCCGGCCGTCTCGCGCGGTTCGAGGGCGACGATTTCGCCATCATCCAGACCGACGTCGTCGGCCCGCGCGACGCGGAGATGCTCGCGCGCCGCATCATCGACGCCGTCGCCGAGCCGTTCGAGATCGACGAGCGCAAGATCTACCTCGGCCTGTCGATCGGCATCGCGCTGTGCCCGCAGGACGCCGACACCGCCGACGAACTGATGCGCCGCGCCGATGTCGCGCTCTATCGCGCCAAGAACGAGGGGCGAAACCGCTTCTCGTTCTTCGAGCAGAAGCTCGGCGAGCAGATGCGCATGCGCAAGGTGGTGGAGGACGATCTGCGCACCGCCATCGAGACCGGCGCGCTCGTGCTGCAATACCAGCCGATCATGGACATTTCGGGCAAGCGCATGGTCGGCGTGGAATCGCTGGTGCGCTGGCCGCATCCGGAGCACGGCCTGATCTCGCCGGCGAATTTCATCACCCTGGCCGAGGAATGCGACCTCATCCTGCCGCTGGGCGACTGGGTGCTGCGCCGCGCGCTCGCCGACATGCGCCTCTGGCCGAAGCTCAAGGTCGCGGTCAACGTCTCGGCCGTGCAATTCCGTCAGAAGGATTTCGGCGACAGGATCGAGAAGCTGTTGCAGGAAACCGGGATCGAGCCGGAACGCCTGGAGCTCGAACTGACCGAAAGCGTGCTGCTGTCGGACGCCGACGCCGCCGAAGACGCGATGATCAATCTGCGCGCGCTCGGTATCCGCCTGGCGCTCGACGATTTCGGCACTGGCTATTCGAGCCTGATCTACCTGCGCCGCTTCGCCTTCGACAAGATCAAGATCGACAAGACCTTCCTGGAATCTCTGGAGACGGCCGGCGAAGGCGCGATCATCGTGCATTCGATCGTGCATCTGGGCCGCGCGCTCGGCCTGACCGTCACCGCCGAAGGGGTCGAGAGCGCCGATCAGCACCGCTTCCTGCAGGCGCTCGGCTGCCACGAATTGCAGGGCTATCTCTTTTCCAAGCCCGTCTCGGCCGCCGACATCACCCGTCGCCTGCGCGCGCAGGAGGCCGGCCTCCCGGAGAACCGCGCCGTGGCGTGAACAGGCGTTGGGCCGTCGGCAATCGGCAGTAGCAACCGAATGCCGACTGCCGAATGCCTAATCCTTCAATGCAACCGGAACTCCGCCCCGATCGCCCGGATCTCGGCCGGCCGGATCAGCCGCTCGTGGCCGATGCGCACGGAAAACAGCGGTCCGTCGAGCTTCTCGCGCCAGAAGGTCAGGAATTTCTTGAGCACCGGGAAGTGCGGCGCCGCATCGTAGTCCTGCCAGACGAAACTCTGCAGGACGGAGGGATGGTCGGGCATGCGGTAAAGAATTTCGGCCGTCGTGAGACCCCAGCCGGCGAGTTGCCGCAGGAAATCTTCCGAAACGCGACCGGTGCGGCCGATATCTGCGGCCTCTACGCGCAATTTCTCGCCCATTTCGCCCTCACATGATCTCGTGAACCCTTCCTCTTGCGGTCCGCCCCTTGATCGGCGGAGCAGCAATCCCTCGATTGCAGTCCCGTTTGTTTGCCACAGGGTTAACGCCGGCGGACCACGGACCGCAAAAAGCAAGATGCAGGCCAGCCTGACGCAACGGCCTTGCGCATTCGCAAGATCGCGTCGGAAGCAACGGCGGATGTGCAAATGGGTTTCGCGCCCTATTTTCGCGCGACCGCCATCCCACGGAGTAAGACCGGTGAACAATCCCCAGATCGCCAATGCGGCCGCGCTGCTCGGCCGCATTTTCATGTCCGCCATCTTCATCACGGCCGGCTACGGCAAGATCGGCGGCTATGCCGGCGCGGCCGGCTACATGGCCAAGATGGGCGTTCCCGACGCGCTGCTGCCGCTCGTCATCCTGACCGAACTCGGCGGCGGACTGCTGATCCTCGTCGGCTTCCAGACGCGCATCGTCGCATTCCTTCTCGCCGGCTTCAGCCTTATAGCCGGCCTCCTCTTCCACTATGCGGTCGGCGACGCCCCGAACATGATCCACTTCTGGAAGAACCTCGCCATCGCCGGCGGCTTTCTCGGCATGGTGGCGCACGGCGCGGGCGACTGGTCGGTCGACGGGCGCATGAAGAAGTGAAGCGACGGCGCTGCGGCGGACGTTTCCGCCGCAGCGCCTCGTCTCAGGCCGCCATCTTGTTGGCCGAATTCGTGGCGAGTTTCGTGAGGAGTTCGTCCGCCTTGCGCTCCTCCTGCAGGTTGGCGTCGAGCAGTCTGGCCGCCTCGGGCATCTTCAGCAGCGTCGCCCAGGTCTTCAGTGTGCCGTAGCGCGCGATCTCGTAATGCTCGACCGCATTGCCCGCGGCGATGAGCCCGGCGTCGATCGCCGGCGATTCCGAAAACGTCTCGATGATCTCCTCGCCCTCCTCGATCAGGCCCTGGATCGCCTCGCAGGTCTTGCCCTGCGCGCGCTTGCCGACCATCTCGAAAACCTGCTGCAGCCGGTCGATCTGGCCGTGCGTCTCCTCCAGATGGGTCTCGAAGGCCATCCGCAGCTCGTCGGATTCCGCGGCCTTGGCCATTTTCGGCAGCGCCTTCACGATCTGGCGCTCCGCGTAATAGATGTCCTTCAGCGTATCGAGGAAAAGATCCTCGAGCATCTTCTGCTTCGCCATTGGCTTTGATCCCGTGCCGATTTGCAGGGGCGGAACGCGCGCGAGCGGCGCGGGTTGCGGACGCGTGCGAATTATTCGCGGCGCGGCGCCAGACATTGCAGCGCCTCCGGCGTATCGACGTCGAGCGCCGCGCCGTCGTCGTCCACCGCCAGTTCCGCCACGCGCAGCCCCGGCCGCATGAGCAGCCTGCGCGCGCCTTCGTCGCCGGCGAGATTCATCGCCGGCGCGAACAATCCGCGCGCGAGAAGGACGGGATTGCCGCGCCGGCCCGCGACCAGCGGCGCGACCGCGTCGAGCGCGGGATCGCGGTCGAACGCGTCGATCAGCTTGCGCGCGAGCCCCGCATTCACGCGCGGCATGTCGCCGAGAAAGACCAGCGCCGCGCCGCACGTCGCCGGAACGGCCGCAAGGCCCGCCTTCACCGAGGAGGCGATGCCATCGGCGTAATCGGCATTGTATTTTTCGACGACGTCGAGCCCTGCGAGCGCGGCCATGACGCGCGCGCGGGCATGGCCGGTGACGAGGATCACGGGACGTGCCCCGCAGCCGAGCGCGGCGTCGAGCGCATGGCGCACGAGCGGGGCGCCGTCGAGTTCCGCGACGAGTTTCGTAGTGTCTTCCGCGCCGCCCGAGAATCGCGTGGAGCGTCCGGCCGCCAGCACGATGGCCGCGACCTCAGCCATCATCCGCCTCGGCCGTGGTTTCGCCGCCCGCGCGCGGCTGCGGCCGCGACACGATTTCCATCAGGAGCCCGCCGGCGCCGAGCCGCCGGATGTCCGAAGAGGCGACCGGCAGGCCCGCGAGCAGGCGCTGCAAGACCCAGTCGAACCCGTTCTCCTTCGGGCTTCGCGCGCAACCGGGCGCGCCCAGGATCGGCCTTCCGGCGGCAGTCGCGCCGATCAGCAGGAGATTGCCGGGATCGACCGGCATGCCGAAATGCTCGATGCGGCCGCCCGCCGCCTCGACAGCGGCCGGGATCACGTCGCGCCGGTCGGTGATCGCCGAGGCGCCGAAGACGATGACGAGATCGCTGTCGCCTGTCGCGCGCGCAATCGCGGGCGCAAGCGCGGCCCTTTCGTGTTCGACCTTCTCGTGCGACACGATCCTGGCGCCGGCCGGCGCCAGCCGCTGTTCCAGCGCGCGCTGCGTCTTGTCGATCGTGGTCGGCTTGAGGCCGGGCAGCACGGTCGAGATCATCGCCACCCGCATCGGCCTGAACGGCTCGATCGAGAGCCGCGCGGCGCCCGCCGCCGCGAGCGCGCGCTCGACCTTTTCGCGCGCGACCGCGAAGGGAATGATCTTGACCGTCGCCACCATCTCGCCTTCCACGACGGCGCGCAGCGGCGGCAGCGTCGCGAAGGTGATGGCCTCGTCGAGATCGTTCACCGCGTCGATCGCCTGCGCGTCGACGACGAGCACGCCCGGTCGCGTCGCGAAAATATTGCAGCGTCCCGTGAACGGCGGATCGACGCGAAGGTTCTGGCCGCAGAGCTTCGTCGCCAGAAGCGCCGCCGCCTCGTTCTCGCCGATATCGCCGTCTTCCAGCTGGGCGACCGTGACCTCGCTCACCCCGGCCGCGCGCAGGGCCTCGATTTCCGCGGCGCCGACGAAATCGCCCTTCTTCAACGTCAGGCCGGGGCGACGCACCGCATGCGCGATCATGCCGCCGGCGGCCTGCTCGATCGGTACGGATCCGAATTTCATGCCGCCGTCGCTTTCTCGGAACGCAGCGGCTTCTTGCGCAACGACAGAACGATCTCGCCGAGCACGGACACGGCGATCTCCGCGGGCGTGACCGCGCCGATGTCGAGCCCGATCGGCGCATGGATGCGGCCGATCTGCTCGACCGAGAAACCCGCGGCCGTCAGCCGTTCGACACGCTTGGCGTGCGTCTTCTTCGACCCCAGCGCGCCGATGTAGAAGCAATTGGCCGCGAGCGCGAGTTTGAGCGCGGGATCGTCGATCTTGGGATCGTGCGTCAGCGCGGCTATGCCCGTATAGGCGTCGAGCCCCATGTCCGGCAGAACCTTGTCCGGCCATTCCGCGATCACGCGCACGTTGGGGAAGCGCTCCGCGCTGGCGAAAGCCGTGCGCGGATCGACGATGGTCACGTCGAAATCGACGAGCCGCGCCATTTCGGCCAGCGTCTGGCTGACGTGCACGGCGCCGATCACCACGAGACGCGCGGGCGGCGCCTGCACGGTGAGGAAATAGCTCTTGCCCTCGATCTCGACCGTTGCGCTCTTGCCCATGCGCAATTGCCTGTCGAGGGCGTCAGCGAGCGGATCGGCCGATACGTCGGCGGCCTTCACGAAACGCTGCGCGCCGTCCGCCAGATCGGTGACGAGCACGGCCGCGCGCCGCGCGCGCCGCTCCTCGTTGAGCGCCCTGAGAATGTCGAGCTTCATTCAGTCGATCCTCTCGACATAGACGCGGATGCGCCCGCCGCAGGAAAGGCCCACGCGCCACGCCGTCTCGTCGGCGACGCCATATTCCAGCGTGCGCGCCTTGCCGTCGGCGATCACGTCCTGCGCCTCGATCACGACGTCGCCCTCGACGCAGCCGCCGGAGACCGAGCCGAGAAACCGGCCCTCCTCGTCGATCACCAGATGACTGCCGACCGGCCGCGGCGCCGAGCCCCAGGTCTCGACCACCGTCGCGATGGCGACGCCGCGCCCGGCGCGCTTCCAGCTTTCGGCTTCGGCGAGGATGTCCTGTTCGGTTGCGAGCATTGCGATCTCCCGAGTCTGCTCCCTCTCCCCGCTCATGCGGGAAGAGGGAAGTTCACGCCGCCCTCAGCCACTTGCGCGGATCGGACGCCGTCGAACCCTTCTCCTGCGCCAGCGCCGCGACGAGATCGGCCATGGAGCGCAGATTGTGAATGGGCCTGAACTCGTCGACATGCGGCAGCATGGCGCGCACGCCGGACGCCTTTGCCTGGAACTCCGAATAGCGCAGCAGCGGATTGACCCAGACGAGACGCCGGCAGGACTTGTGCAGCCGCTCCATCTCCGCGCTCAACTGGTCCAGCCGATCGCGCTCGAGACCGTCGGTGAACAGCACGCAGATCGCGCCCTGCCCCAGCACGCGCCGCGACCACTCGCGGTTGAAGGCGTGCAGCGAGGCGCCGATGCGCGTGCCTCCGGACCAGTCCTTCACGCCGGCTGAACATTCGGCCAGCGCCTCGTCCACGTCCTTCTGGCGCAGCGCGCGCGTGACATTGGTGAGCCGCGTGCCGAACAGGAACGTGTGCACGCGCCGGCGCTGGTCGGTGAGCTGATGCAGAAAATGCAGGAAGATGCGCGTGTAATCGCTCATCGAGCCCGATATGTCGCAGATCGCGACAACAGGCGCATAGCGTTCCGCATGGGTGCGAAAGGCGAGTTCGATGGCGCCGCCGGCCCGCAGCGACTTGCGGAACGTGCCGCGCGGATCGATGCGCCCGCCATGCGGATCGGGCTTCCAGCGGCGCAGCTTCATCTTCTCGGAGGGAATGCGCAGCCGCTGGATGGCGAGCCGCGCGACCGCAATCTCGTCCGCGCTCATTTGCGCGAAATCCTTGGTCTGCAGCACTTCCGCCGCCGACATGGTGAAGCGCGCATCCACCTCCACCTGCTCGCGCGGCTTTTCCTGCGGCTTATGCTTGTAAAGCGCGTCGGCGACGCGCGAGGCGCCCGCGTCCGGCTTCTTCGGCTCGGAATGATCCTTCGCCTGCGGCGACATCAGCGCGATCATCTTCTCGATGAAGCCGCGCTTGCGCCAGAAGATGGCGAAGGCCTGGTCGAAGATGATCGTGTGCTCGTGCTTCTTCACGAAGACGGCGTGCAGCGTGGCGTAGAAATCCTGGCGAGCGCCGATGCCCGCAGCCTCCACCGCCTCGATCGCGTCGATGACGCTGCGCGGGCCCACGGGAAGTCCCGCGTCGCGCAAGGCGCGCGCGAAATAGAGGATGTTGTCCGCGAGCTTGCCGGAGGCCGGCGGCGCGGCGGCGGCGAAGGGGTTGGAGGATCGGCCGGAAGGATTCATATGCGCGCCAAGCCCCCTCCCTTGCCCTCCCCCGCTGCGCGGGAGAGGGGACGGCGGGCGCCCGTGATCACGATTCTCGATGAAACGCGAAATCTGCCCCCTCTCCCGCGCAGCGGGGGAGGGTTGGGGAGGGGGTCGACCATCAAACCCGCGCCTTCATGTCGGCCGTCACTTCGTTCACCAGTTCGCTCGCCTTCGCCTGATCGATGCGCGCAATGTCGTCCTGATACTTGAGCAGCACGCCGAGCGTATCGGTCACGAGATTCGGATCGAGCGCCACCGCGTCGAGTTCGGTCAGGGCCGAAGCCCAATCGAGCGTTTCCGCCACGCCCGGCGACTTGAAGAGATCGAGCTGGCGCAGCTTCTGCACGAACAGCACCAGCGCTTCCGTCAGCTTCTGCGGCGCCTCCGGCGCGCGCGCGCGCACGATCTCGATTTCTCGCGCAGCATCAGGGTATCCCACCCAGTGATAGAGGCAGCGCCGCTTCAGCGCGTCGTGAATCTCGCGCGTGCGGTTCGAGGTGATGATGACGATCGGCGGCTGCTCCGCCCTGATCGTGCCGAGTTCGGGAATGGTGATCTGGAAGTCGGAGAGGATTTCCAGCAGGAACGCCTCGAAAGCCTCGTCCGTGCGGTCGAGTTCGTCGATCAGCAGCACCGGCGGGCCTTCCACCGAGGGCTCCAGCGCCTTCAGGAGCGGACGCTCGATCAGGTAGCGGCGCGAGAAGATGTCGTGCTCGATCTGCGCGCGGTCGTGGTCGCCGGCCGCCTCCGCGAGCCGGATCGCCATCATCTGCTGCGCATAGTTCCATTCGTAGACGGCGGCGGCGGCGTCCAGCCCCTCGTAACATTGCAGGCGGATCAGCCTTCGCCCAAGCGTCTGCGACAGGACCTTGGCGATCTCGGTTTTGCCGACGCCGGCCTCGCCTTCGAGAAACAGCGGCCGACCGAGCCGCAGCGACAGGAACAGGACGGTCGCGAGCGACCGGTCCGCGACATAGTCGGCCGAGCGCAGCAGCGCCAGCGTCGCGTCGATCGATTGGGGCAATGCGGCGGGCCCGGCGTTTACGGCCATGTTCAATTCGTCTCCTCGCGCCTGCGCGCGGAAGGAATATAGCGCCTCGCGCGGCCAGCGGCAGGGCGCCAAAGTACACGCCGCCCATCGGAATGCGACCCATGCGCGCGCCGCTGTTCGCATTCGGCGCCTCTTGCGGCGCGGAATGCGCAGGATAGTCTGCGCAACGTCGGAAGATGCGCGGGGAGCTGGTCATGGCCGAAATGAAGATTGGCGACGAGACCTTCAATGTCGAAGTGGAAGGCCCGGAAAAGGCGCCGGTCCTGATGATCTCGAATTCGCTCGGCTCGAACCTGCACATGTGGGACGACCAGATTCCGGCGCTGACCAGGCATTTCCGCGTCGTGCGCTACGATTCGCGCGGCCACGGCAAGAGCGCCGCGCCGGCCGGCCCCTATTCGCTGGAGCAATTGGGCAAGGACGCGCTCGCCATTCTCGATGCGCTCGGCGTCAAGAAGGCGCACTGGATGGGCCTGTCCAAGGGCGGCGCGGTCGGCCAGTGGCTGCTGCTCAACGCCCCCGACCGCGTCGAGCGCGCGGTGCTCGCCAATACCGCGGCGCAATTCGGGGCGGCTGACAGCTGGAACGACCGCCTGCGAATCGTGCGCGAACAGGGCATGGCCGGGCTCGTGCACGCGGTCATCGACCGCTGGTTCACCAAGGAATTCCAGGCCAAGGCGCCTGAGACCATCGCTCGCATCCGGGCGGCCTTCGAGATGACGCCGGCCGAGGGCTATGCCGCCTGCATGGCGGCGCTGCGCGATCTCGACCTGCGCGACGCCATCCGCAACATCCGCAACCAGGTGCTGGTGATCGTCGGCAGGAACGATCCGGCGACCCCGCCCGAGGCCGGCAGGGCGATCGCCGACGCCATTCCCGGCGCGCGGCTGGTCGAGCTCGACGCCGCCCATCTCTCCAACATCGAGGCGGCGGACGCGTTCAACAGGGCGGTGATCGACTTCCTCACCGCTCCCGCCAAGCCCGCCCGGCCCAAGAGCTTCCCGCGCCGCAAGCAGGCGGCGAAAAAGCCGGTGAAGAAGGCCGCCAAGGCCCGCCCCGCCGCACGCGCCGCCAAGAAAGCGGCCAAGAAAACTGCCAAGAAGGCTGCCAAGAAGGCCGTGAAGAAGACCGTGAAGAAAGCGGCCGCGAAAAAGACCGCGCGCAAGCCCGCGGCGAAGACGCAGCTCCGGGCGGCCGCCAGGAAGGCGGCGAAGAGGACGGCCAAGAAGACGGTAAAGAAGGCCGTGAAGAAGAGCGCCGGAACCGCCGTCAAGAAACCGGCCAGGAAGGCCGTAAGGAAAGCGGTGAAGAAAAGCGCGAAAAGGTCGCGGAAATAGGAGAGCGCGACAGGGCGGCGCGCGCCGCCCGCCTCACCCCCAGCGGATCGCCGCCAGCACGAGGACGGCGAGCCACAGCGTTTCGGCGACCATCAGCGCGACGGGCTTCCAGCCGACCGCCGCGAGCTTCTGGAACGACGTCTTCATGCCGAGGGCGGCGATGGCGACGACCAGGCACCAACGCGACGCCTCGTTGGCCGCCGACTGAATCGCCGGCGGCAGAAGTCCGAGGCTGTTGACAACGACCAGAGCCGCGAAGGCGAGCAGGAAGTAGGGAAAATCCGCCTTCGCCCCGCCTTCCCGCCCGCGCGCCGCGCGGTTGAGCACGAAGGCGATCGCGAAGACGACCGGCAGCAGCATGGCGACGCGCAGCAGCTTGACGTAGGTCGCCACATCGCCCGTCGTCGTCGAGATCGAATAGCCGGCGCCGACGACCTGCGCGACGTCGTGGATGGTCGCGCCGAGGAACACGCCGGCGTGAATCGCGTCGAGACCCAGCCCGACCGCGATCACCGGATAGATCACCATCGCGATGGTGGAGAGCAGCGTCACGGTCACGACCGTGAGGATCGTGTCGCGTTCGCTCTCGGGCGTGCGCGGCAGGACGGAGGCGATGGCGAGCGCGGCGGACGCGCCGCAGATGGCGACCGATCCGCCCGAGAGAATGCCGAAGCTTCGGCGCAGATCCAGCCAGCGCGCCGCCACATGGCCGATGGCGATCGTCGTCGCTATGCCCACGACCACGATCAGGATCGGCGCTGCGCCGAGGCCGAAGATCTGGTTGGCGGTGATGCGGGCGCCGAGCAGCGCGACGCCGAAGCGGAGGATGGCCTTCGAGGAAAACTCGATGCCGGCGGCGCAGCGCCCCTCCTCGTGCAGGAAGTGGAAGGCCATGCCGATCAGCAGCGCGAACAGCATCACCGGCGCATTGTAGTGCTGCGACAGCCAGGTCGAGGCGAGCGCGACCACGCCGGCGACGAGCGCGCCGGGAAAGATCAGCGAAAGGGCGGCGCGAGGACCGCGCGCGGCGGGCGGAGCCGGCGCATGCTCGAGACCCTCCATCCCGTCGTAGGACTGAAAGAGCGCGTGCGCGCGGGCGCTGTCGGTGTCGAAATCCGAATCCATGGCGGCCAGTCCAGCGCAAAGTCGGACGCAAGACCAGCCGGCGTTCCGCATGGCGGCCAGACGCGCCGTCGCAGGTCGCGCCGGCCGCCGCGGATTCGCCGAACGGCCGGCCGGGCCGAAGCCCGCCGGCCGTCAGGGGCCGCTAGGCCTTGACGTAGGGGCAGCCGCCCTTGTCGAGCGGACGCCAGGCGTCTTCGGGCTTCACCGTCCCGGTCACCTTGAACCAGTCCCAGTCGCCCTTGGATTCGGCGGGCGTCTTGGTGGTGAGAAGGTACATGGTGTGGATATGCCGGCCGTCGGCGCGGATCGTGCCCTTGCCGAACAGCGGATCGTCGGTCGGTATCGCCTTCATCGCGTCGATCAGCTTGACGCCGTCGTCGCCGCTCTTGGTCTGCGCCAGCGCCTTCATCAGGTGTAGGGTGGAGGCGTACATGCCCGCATGCATGTCGTTGGGCTTGGCCTTCTGCGGATGGACCGCCTGGTAGCGCGAGGAGAACGCGCGCGTGCCCTCGTTCTGGTCCCAGTAGAAGCCCTTGCAGACCGTCACGTTCTGGACCGCGGCCAGGCCGAGCGACGGCAGATTGGTGACGTCGAGAATGAGCGCGGCGAATTTCTGCTTCTTCAAGCCGAATTCGGCGGCCTGCTTCAACGACTGGATCAGGTCGCCGCCGGCGTTGGCGAAGCCGATCACGTCCGCGCCGGAGGCCTGCGCCTGCAGCAGGAAGGACGAGAAATCCGCCGTGTTCACCGGATGGCGCGCCGCGCCCAGAACCTTGCCGCCGGCCGCGATCACCGCATTCGCGCAGTTCTGCTCGAGGTCCTTGCCGAAGGCGTAGTCGGCGGTCACGAAATACCAGGACTTCGCGCCCTCGCCCGTCAGCGCCTTGCCCAGCGAATTGCCGAGCACGTAGGTGTCGTAGGTCCAGTGCACGAAATTCCTCGAGCACATCGGCCCGGTCAGCACCGAGGAGCCGGCGCCCGAGCCGATGACGGCCTTGTTCTTCTCGTTGGCGACCGCAAGAACCGCCAGCGCGACCGCCGAATTCGGCAGGTCCATGATCACGTCCACGCCCTCGGTGTCGAACCAGCGGCGCGCCAGGCCCGCGCCGACGTCGGGCTTGTTCTGGTGGTCGGCGATGACGGTTTCGGCCTGCACGCCCAGCTTCGAGGCCCAGTCGGAAATCGCCATGTCCGCGGCGATCTTCGAGCCGAGGCCCTGGTCGGCCGAATAGGGGCCGGACAGATCGTTCATGATGCCGATCTTGAGCGGCTTGCCCTGTGCGGCGGCGCGTGCGGTCAGAAGGCCGGACGCCGCGCCGAACGCGGCGGTGCCAGCCAGAAAGTGTCTACGGTCCATGTTTCGCTCCCTCGGCGAGTTTCGCTTGTTCTTGTCTGGAGTGGCGTCTCGCGACCGCGCCTCCCCGCCGTTTCGCCGCCTGGACGGCTTGTCGGCGGAGGCTAACAGCCCGCTGGCCGCTCGGCCAGCGGCCCGCATGGCGGGTCGCACGTTCCTCCGGTTCGGTCTTGGCGCCGAATAGGTATGAAACATAACATTTATCGAAACGGACGCAACCGCTTTTCCGCGCCCCGGATCGCGGCGGAAAACCAAAGGCGGATTTGCGGCTCGGCATGCCGCTTGCTACCTTGAGAACCGGGCAGCCTCGCGGCGATTCCGCCCCTTTCGACGGCGCAACAAGGGACAGAACCGGGGCATGGAAGTCTTCCTGCAGCAGCTCATCAACGGGCTGACGCTCGGTTCGATCTACGGCCTCATCGCCATCGGCTACACGATGGTCTTCGGCATCATCGGCATGGTGAACTTCGCGCATGGCGACGTCTTCATGCTATCGGCCTTCATCGCGCTCATCCTGTTTCTGGCGCTGCAGCAGTTTCTCGGCATCGACGCGCTCGGCCCTTCCTTCGTGGTGGTGCTCTTCCTCTCGATGGCGCTGACGGGCCTCTGGAATTTCGCCATCGAGCGCCTCGCCTACCGCCGTCTGCGCGGGTCGTTCCGCCTCGCGCCGCTGATCTCGGCGATCGGCATGTCGATCTTCCTGTCGAATTTCGTCTATGTCGCGCAAGGGCCGCGCAACAAGTCCGCGCCGCCGATGTTCGGCGACGTGATCAAGCTAACGAGCGGCGGCGCCTACGACGTCACGCTCTCCTACAAGCAGATTCTGATCGTCGTCGTGACCGTCGTCCTGCTCGCCGCCTTCTGGTTCGTCGTGCAGAAGACGCCGCTCGGCCGCGCCCAGCGCGCCTGCGAGCAGGACGCCAAGATGGCGGCGCTGCTCGGCGTCGACGTCGATCGCACGATCGCCGCCACCTTCGTCATCGGCGCCGCGCTCGCCGCCGTCGCCGGCGTTCTCTACATGCTCTATTACGGCGTGGTGAACGCCGCCGACGGCTTCGTGCCGGGCGTCAAGGCCTTCACCGCCGCCGTTCTCGGCGGCATCGGCTCCATTCCCGGCGCCGTGCTCGGCGGGCTGCTGATCGGCCTGATCGAGACCTTCTGGTCGGCCTATTTTTCCGCCGACTACAAGGACGTCGCCGCCTTCTCGATCCTCGCCGTCACGCTGATCTTCATGCCGACCGGGCTTCTGGGCCGGCCGGAAGTGGAGAAGGTGTGATGGGCGACGACGCGCGGCCGGGACCGCCGGCCTCCGGCCGGCCCTCGGGAGCCGAAAATGCCGGCCGGAGGCCGGCGGTCCCGGCTATTCTCGCCGACGCCGCGCGCTATGGCCTGATCGCCGCCGCCCTCGCCTTCCCGATCCTCGCGCTGCGCGCCGAGCCCGACTTTTCCAACAGGCTCGTGCTCGAGCCGCGCTGGTCGTGGATGCTGTTTGCGGCGCTCGGCGCTTTCGCCATCCGCCTCGCCTTCGCCCTGGCGCCGCCTGTGCGGCCCAAACCGGCCGCACAGGCGGCGCCTTCCGAAGGCGCCAAGGTCGCGACGAAAGCCTTCGCCGCCTTCGGCCTCGGCCTCATCGTCGCCTGGCCGTTCATCGTGCTTCTGACGCTCGGTCCGTCCGGCGCGCTCAAGTGGATCGACAATTACGGCATCCAGATCCTGATCTACGTCATGCTCGGCTGGGGCCTGAACATCGTTGTCGGCCTCGCCGGCTTGCTCGATCTCGGCTACGTCGCCTTCTACGCGGTCGGCGCCTACGCTTACGCGCTGCTGGCGACGAACTACGGCGTCTCCTTCTGGCTGTGCCTGCCGCTCGCCGGCATTCTCGCGGCCTTCTGGGGCATTCTTCTGGGCTTTCCGGTATTGCGGCTGCGCGGCGACTATCTCGCCATCGTCACGCTCGCCTTCGGCGAGATCATCCGCATCGTGCTGGTCAATTTCTCCGCGCTGACGAACGGCGACGCCGGCATCGCCTCCATTCCGCGCGTGACCTTCTTCGGCCTGCCCTTCGTCGCCGGGCCGAAGGGCTTTGCCGCCTTCTTCGAGATTCCCTTCTCGCCGATCCACCGCGTCGTGTTTCTCTACTACCTCATTCTCGCGCTGGCGCTCGTCACCAATCTCGTCACGCTGCGCCTGCGCCGCCTGCCGATCGGCCGCGCCTGGGAGGCGCTGCGCGAGGACGAGATCGCCTGCCGCTCGCTCGGACTCGACACGACGAAGATCAAGCTCACCGCCTTTTCGCTCGGCGCCATGTTCGGCGGCTTCGCCGGCGCCTTCTTCGCCGTGCGCCAGGGCTTCGTCTCGCCGTCGAGCTTCAACTTCGTGGAAAGCGCCACCATTCTCGCCATCGTCGTGCTCGGCGGGCGCGGCTCGCAGATCGGCGTGGCGGCGGCCGCCATCGCCATCGTCGGCGGCTCGGAACTTCTGCGCGAACTCGATTTTCTCAAGCATGTCTTCGGCCAGAATTTCGACCCGACGCAATACCGCATGCTGCTCGTCGGCTTCGCCATGGTCGTGATGATGAACTGGCGCCCGCGCGGCTTCGTCTCCTCGCGCGCGCCGACGATTTTTTTGGGCGAACGCAGGGCGATCGCAGCGGACCTCGTGCAGGAGGGACGCGGGTGATGGAGCGGATAACGCCCGGCGCCCCCTCCCCAACCCCTCCCCCGCTCCGCGGGAGAGGGCGCAATCGGCATGAGCGCTCTCAACTTCACAGGTCGTGGAAGCTGGCCATCCCCTCTCCCGCGAAGCGGGGGAGGGACAGGGAGGGGGCCGTTCGACGCGGCGAATGTGCGGAGGCGTCCCGATGACCACGCTCCTGCGCGTCGAACATCTCTGCATGCGCTTCGGCGGCCTTCTCGCCATCGACGATCTGTCGTTCGACGTGCGGCGCGGCGACATCACCGCGCTGATCGGGCCGAACGGCGCCGGCAAGACCACTGTCTTCAACTGCATAACCGGCTTCTACAAGCCGACGTCAGGCCGCATCGCCATGGCCGCCGGAAGCGCCATCGACGCGGCCGCGCTCGATGCGTTGACGCGGTCCGGACTGCGCGGCGCGGGCGGGCTTCATCTGCTCGAGCGCATGCCCGATCACGAGATCGCGCGCGACGCGCGCGTGGCGCGCACGTTCCAGAACATCCGGCTCTTCGCCGGCATGACCGCGCTTGAAAACCTCATCGTCGCGCAGCATCGCCCGCTCATGCGCGCCTCCGGTTTCTCGCTGATCGGGCTGATCGGCGCGCCCTCGTGGCGCGCGGCGGAACAGGCGGCCAAGGACAAGGCGCGCGACTGGCTCGACCGCATCGGCCTGATCGCGCGCGCCGACGATCCGGCCGGCGCCCTGCCCTACGGCGACCAGCGCCGGCTGGAGATCGCCCGCGCCATGTGCGCCGATCCCGTCCTGCTCTGCCTCGACGAGCCGGCAGCCGGTCTCAACCCGCGCGAATCCGCCGATCTCAACGCGCTTCTGCGCTCGATCCGCGAGGACGGAACCTCGCTGCTGCTGATCGAGCACGACATGAGCGTGGTGATGGAGATTTCCGATCACGTCGTCGTGCTCGATTACGGCCGCAAGATCGCCGACGGCGCGCCGGCCGAAATCCGCGCCGATCCGAGCGTCGTCGCCGCCTATCTCGGCGTGCCCGACGACGAGGTGGCGGCGGTCGAACAGGAGATCGGCGCGTGATGGCGAGCGATGCGCGCCATTCGTCCCCTCTCCCCGCTTGCGGGGAGAAGGGAGCGCGTCCATGACCCCTCTCCTCTCCCTCTCCGGCGTCTCGACCTGGTACGGCGCGATTGCGGCGTTGCGCAACGTCGATCTCGTCGTGAACGAAGGCGAGATCGTCACGCTGATCGGCGCCAACGGCGCCGGCAAGACGACGCTGATGATGACCATCTTCGGCGATCCGCGCGCGCGCGAAGGCCGCATCGCGTTTGCCGGCCGCGACATCACCGACACGCCGACGCACGAGATCGCGCGCCTGTCGATCGCGCAATCGCCGGAAGGTCGCCGCATCTTCCCGCGCATGACCGTCTACGAAAACCTGCAGATGGGCGCGGCGGTCGACAATTTCGCTCATTTCGAAAGCGACCTCGAACGCGCTTTCGCCATCTTCCCGCGACTGAAGGAGCGCATGAACCAGCGCGGAGGAACATTGTCGGGCGGCGAGCAGCAGATGCTGGCCATCGCCCGCGCACTGATGAGCCGACCGCGGCTTCTGCTGCTCGACGAACCCTCGCTCGGCCTTGCGCCGCTCGTGGTGAAGCAGATTTTCGATACGGTGCGCGAGTTGAACGCCAAGGAGGGCCTCACCGTCTTCCTCGTCGAGCAGAACGCGTATCACGCGCTGAAGCTCGCCCATCGCGGCTATGTCATGGTCAACGGCGCCATCGCCATGTCCGGCACGGGCGCGGCGCTGCTCGCCGACCCGCAGGTGCGCGCGGCCTATCTCGAGGGGGGCGCGCATTGAGCGCCAAGCGGACCGCGAGCCTTCAGGCTCGCTCTTTCGATGTTTCGGCCGAATGCGAGCCTGAAGGCTCGCGGTCCAGTGCGCGCGAGCGCGCCCCATGACCGCCCTCGTCCCAAACATCTGGACCTTCCTCGCGCTCACCGTCATCCTCGGCGGCGCCGGCGCCTTCGTCACCGGCCGCACGATGGCGCAGACCTGGCGCGAGCGCTGGAAGGCGGTCGCCTACATGGTCCCCCTCGCCGCCGCCGTGCGCTTCCTGCACTACGCCCTGTTCGACGAGCCCTCCGATCTCGTCCATGCCGCGCCGACGTTCGTGTTTCTCGCAGCCTTCGCGCTGGCGGGCTTTGCGCATGCGCGCGGCCGGCGGATGCGGGCGCAATATCCCTGGCTCGCCCGCTAGATCAGCCTGCCTTTGGGCGGAATCGCACGGGCGCGGAAAAGTCGTTTCCGACGTGACGCGCGGGCGGCGTGACAGGGCCGACAAAACCCGCCAAACTCGCCGGCGCAAATTCGAGCCCGAACCCAAAAGGGCGGGCGAGAGGGGAGACCATTCATGACACGTAGCCTTCTGTCCGGCGTCGCCTTCGCCGCCGTGCTCGCCGTTGCGGCGCCCGTATCCGCGCAGGTGAAAATGGGCGTCGGCGGTCCGATCACCGGCTCCGCCGCCGCCTTCGGCGCGCAGCTCAAGATGGGCGTGGAACAGGCGGTCGAGGACATCAACGCCGCCGGCGGAATCAATGGCAAGAAGCTCTCGGTGCAGGTCGGCGACGACGCTTCCGATCCGAAGCAGGGCATTTCGGTCGCCAACAAGTTCGTCGGCGACGGCGTGACCTGGGTGGTCGGCCACTTCAATTCGTCCGTCTCGATTCCCACCTCGGGCGTCTACATGGAGAACGGCGTCCTGCAGATCACGCCCGCCTCCACCAATCCGAACCTCACCAATCCCGATCCCAAGACCGGCGAGAGCAAGTGGAACGTCTTCCGCACCTGCGGACGCGACGACCAGCAGGGCGCGGTTGCGGGCGAGTACATCGCGAAGAATTTCAAGGACAAGAAGGTCGCCTTCATCCACGACAAGAAGGCCTACGGCAAGGGCCTGGTCGACGAGACCAAGAAGGCGCTGAACGCGCTCGGCGTGAAGGAAGTCGTCTACGACACGATCAACCCGGGCGAGAAGGATTATTCGGCCATCGTCTCCAAGTTGAAGGCCGCCGGCGCCGATCTGGTCTACTACGGCGGCGAGCATACGGAGGCCGGCTTGATCGTGCGCCAGATGCGCGACCAGGGCATGCAGACCGTGCTGATGGGCGGCGACGGTATCGCATCGGAAGAATATGCGCAGATCGCCGGGCCCGGCGCCGAAGGCACGCTGATGACCTTTCCGCCGGACCCGCGCCTGAACCCCGCCGCGGCCGACGTCGTCAAGCGCTTCGAGGCGAAGAAGTTCAACCCCGAAACCTACACGCTCTATTCCTACGCAGCCGTGCAGGTGATGCAGCAGGCGGCGACCGCCGCCAAGTCCAACGACCCGCAGGCGATGGCCAAGGTCATGCATTCCGGCATGACCTTCAAGACCGTGGTCGGCGACATTTCCTACGACAAGAAGGGCGACGTCACGCGCGCCGACTATGTCGTCTACCGCTGGGCGAAGGGCGCCGACGGCAAGATCACCTACAAGCAGATGTGAGCGGGGCGCACCCGCGCTTTCGATGCAGGGCGCGCCGGCAGGCGCGCCCTCTTCGTTCGCGGCCGACGTGGCGCGCAGGACGGAAACGCAGGAGGGAGAAACGAAAGTGAAGACGACAGCCACATTGTTGAGCGCGGGCGCGCTCGCCCTGGTCGCCACGGCGGCAGCCGCGCAGAAGAAATACGATCCGGGCGCGAGCGACACCGAGATCAAGATCGGCCAGACCGTGCCGCATTCCGGCCCCGGCTCGCTCTACGGCGTCATCGGCCGCGCGCAGGAAGCCTATTTCAAGGCGGTCAACGAGAAGGGCGGCATCAACGGCCGCAAGGTCGTCTTCATGACGCTCGACGACAGCTACAGCGCGCCGAAGACGGTGGAGGCGACCCGCAAGCTGGTCGAGCAGGACGAAGTCCTGGCCATGTGGGGCTCGCTCGGCACCGCGCCGCAATCGGCCGTGCAGAAATATCTCAACCAGAAGAAGATTCCGCAGCTTCACCTCAACACGGGCGCCGGGCGCTGGAACAATCCGAAGGATTTTCCCTGGACGACGCCGGGCCTGCCGCTCTACCCCACCGAAGGCGCGATCCACGCGCGCTATCTGACGAGCGTGAAGCCCGGCGCCAAGGTCGGCATCCTCTACCAGAACGACGAATTCGGCCGCGACTTCATGAACGCCTTCAAGGCAGCCCTCGCCAGGGCGGGCTCGGCGCAGGTGGTCGCGGAAGCCGGCTACGAACTGACCGACGCCACCATCGACTCGCAAATGGTGAAGCTCTCCGCCTCGGGCGCCGACACGCTGTTCAACATCTCTACGGGCAAGGCGACGTCGCAGTCGATCAAGAAAATGGCCGAGATGGGCTGGAAGCCGTTCCATCTGCTCGTCAGCACCTCGGCGGGACAGAGCATTCTCCAGGCAGGGGGCGTGGACGCAGCCAAGGGCCTGGTGACGCCGCTCTACATCAAGGACCTCTCGGCGCCGAAATGGGCGGCCGACCCCGCCGTGAAGGAATTCCAGACCTTCCGCGAGAAATACCTGCCCAACGTGGCGGCAGACAATTCCATCGCCTTCATCTCCTGGTCGGCGGCGCATACGCTCCATCGCATTCTCGAGAAATGCGGGGACGAGCTGACGCACGAGAACGTGCTGAAGCAGGCGACGAGTCTCGCCGGCTACGCCGCGCCCGCATTCATGCCGGGCGTGACCTATTCGACCACGCCGACCGACTATGCGCCGATCAAGACGGTCTTCATGTCGACCTTCAACGGCAAGGATTGGGACGTGCCGGAAAAGCCAGTCACGGAATAGCGGACGCGATCTTGCCGTCGACGATCCTGATCTGACGGTCCGCGCGCGCGGCGAGCGCGAGGTCGTGCGTGACGACCACGACCGCGCGCCGCTGCGCGTCGACCAGGCCGCGCAATATTTCCAGCACCCGCTCGCCGGCGTGCGTGTCGAGATTGCCGGTCGGCTCGTCGGCGAGCACCACCTTCGGGTCGTTGGCGAGCGCGCGCGCGATCGCCACGCGCTGGCGCTGGCCGCCGGACATCTGGTCCGGCCGCTTGTGCGCGTGCTCCTTCAGACCGAGCTGGTCCAGCAGCATATTCGCGCGCGAAATTTGCGCCTTGTCGTTCAGCCGGCCGAGCGCGCGCATCGGCAGCACGACATTTTCACGCGCCGAAAACTCCGGCAGCAGGAAGTGAAACTGGAAGACGAAGCCGAGGCTGGCGAGCCGCATGTCGGCGCGCGAATCGTCGTCGAGCGCGCTCGTCGCCGCGCCGTCGAGCAGGACTTCGCCCGAGGTCGGCCGGTCGAGCAGGCCGAGCAGGTAGAGCAGCGAGGATTTGCCGGATCCCGACGGCCCGATGATCGCGACGAATTCGCCCGGCGCCACCGACACGTCGACATCGGTCACCAGCGTCGTCGGCACGTCGCCGCCGATGATGCGCGTCGCTTTTCGCGCTTCGATGAGCGGGACGCGCTGCGCGGGCCCCTGCTGTCGCGCGTCGATCAGCGCGCTCACGATGCGCCCCGGATGATGTCGACCGGCTCGACCGCCGCCGCCTTGCGCGCCGGGAAATAGCCGGCAAACAGCGACGAGGCGAGCGCGACGACGGTGGCCAGCGCATAATGCAGCGGCGAATAGAGCACTGGAATGGTGCTGGAATCCATGAACGGGCTCTTGATCTCGACCGACCCCATCGCGCGCGTCAGCGCATAGCCCAGCGCCCAGCCGATCAGCGCGCCGACGAGGCCGATGACGGCGGCCTCGATGATGAAGATGCGCCGCACGCTTTTCGCGCGGAAGCCGAGCGACTTCATGATCGCGATGTCGCGCG
>JBDHTL010000056.1:0-21267 GCA_039808645.1 Rhodoblastus sp.
CCCAGCCGGCTCCGACGCCTGCGCCGCCCCCGCCGGCTCCGCCGGCGGCCGCGCCGCCCGTGCAGCCTGCGCCCGCGCCCGTCGTTCCGGCGCAGCCGCCTTCGATCAGGGGCGCCGACAGTTTCGACAGCACGTCCCTCGTCAGCGGCGATCCGTTCGACGGCGGCGAATGGCGCAATGCGCGCAACGGCTCCGCGTCCGCGGTTCGCGTGCTCGCAAATCCCGTCTGCATTGCGGGCCTCACGCTTCAGGGCGCGGGAACCGATGTCGACGCGGCGGGCAGCGCGATCCAGATCCGTCTCGTCGGGCCGTCCGGCGCCTTGACCGCGCTCGACATCCGCGACGCCGTCGTCAATCGCGATTTCTCGCCGGGGCCCGGCGGCACGGTTCTGCCGTCGCAGGCTCGGAAATTCCCGCCGTTCCCGACCGCGAAAATCGAAGTCGCGATGAGCGGGCACGGCTGGTTCCTGCTGCGCGGACTGAAACTGTCGCTGGTTCCGTGTCCGTGAGGCGATGACGAGAGGGGGAGCGCAACGCATGATCGGACGCGCAATGGTCGGCGCCGCCCTGGCTGTGGCGGCAATGCTTGCACAGGGGACGACGGCCGAGGCTTCGAGGCCCGTGCCGCGAACCATAACGGGCTGCGTCAGCGGCGGGGAGCTGACGAGCGACGACGGCTACGCCATTCGCGTGATGGGCGCGGGTTTCGAAGATTACGACCTTGCCCGTTTCGAAGGGCGGCGCGTCCGCATTCGCGGAATGCTGTCGCCCGGCGACCGGTTCGCGATCGAGGGCCGTCCCCAGAATATCGGGCCCTGTCGCGGGCCGAGGTAGGCGACTTTGCGTTTCGATCCGCTGCGCGGCGCGTTCGTCAGTCTGCTGATCGCCGCCGCGAGCCTCGTATGGTTCGTCGCGATCCGAATGGCCGACGAGGCGTTGTTCCGGCGCCTCGGCTACGCGATGCATGCGGCGACGCTGCTGGCGATCTTCGCGCTGATCGCGGGGCTCGCCGTCGCCGCATTGTTCCTGCGCTTCCACCATGTGCGCACGGAGCTTCTCCAGGGCCGCCGCGTGGTGGCGCGCTGGCGCGTCGACGCGGCGACCTTCAAGGCTTTCGCGCCGCGCGCGCTGGATAGCGACCGGAGCGAAAAACGGCAGGCGCTCGCCGCGGTCGCGGCCTTCGTCGTCGTCATCTTCGGCGCGTTCGCGCTGTTCGATCGCGAGGCCGCGCCTTACATGCTGTCGATGGCGGCGGTCGTCATTCTCGCGATGGCGCTCGCCTATCGGCTCGGCCGGCGGACGACGGAGGCGCAACTCGTCTATCGCGGCGGCGAAGCGATCGTGGGCGAACGCGGTCTGCTGTTCAACGAGGTGCTGCACGTCTGGGGCGCCCCGCTGAGCTGGCTCACGGGCGCGCGGCTGTCGCGCGACGGGCGCACGCTGGAAGTGGATTACGCCTTCCTGTCTCGCCTCGGCGCGCAGGCCGTTTCGGTCTTAGTGCCGGTGGCGCCCGATTCCCGCGCGGCGGCAGAGACGGCCGAGGCCCGCTTGCAGGCGCTGGCGGGCGCCTGAACGGCGCAGCTACGCCACGCCTTCCGCCCTGATCTTCTCCGCCACGCGCACGGCGAAATAGGTCAGCACGCCGTTGCAGCGGGCGCGCTTGAAGGCGAGCAGGCTTTCCATCATCGCCTTCTCGCCGTCGATCCAGCCGTTCTGCGCGGCGGCCATGATCATCGCGTATTCGCCCGACACCTGATAGGCGAAAGTCGGGCGCTGATACGTGTCCTTCACGCGATGGATGATGTCGAGATAGGGCATGCCGGGCTTGACCATCACCATGTCGGCGCCTTCGGCCAGGTCGAGTTCGACCTCGTGCAGCGCTTCGTCGGTGTTGGCGGGGTCCATCTGGTAGGTGCGCTTGTCGCCGATCAGCGTCTTGTTGGTGCCCACGGCGTCGCGGAAGGGGCCGTAGAAGGCCGAAGCGTATTTGGCGGCGTAGGACATGATCTGCACATGGCCGAAGCCGGCTGCATCGAGTCCCTCGCGAAGGGCGCCGACGCGGCCGTCCATCATGTCGGAGGGCGCGATCACGTCGGCGCCGGCGCGCGCCTGGTTCAGCGCCTGCTCGACCAGAACGTGCACGGTCTCGTCGTTGAGAATCTGGTCGCCTTCCATCACGCCGTCGTGGCCGTGGCTCGTGTAGGGATCGAGCGCGACGTCGGTGATCACGCCAAGCTCGGGCGCGACGGCCTTGATCGCGCGCACCGCGCGGCAGACGAGGTTCCGGTCGTTGAGCGCTTCCGAGCCCGTGGGGTCGCGCAGGTCGGGATCGGTGTAGGGGAACAGCGCGATCGCGGGAATGCCGAGCGAAGCTGCGTGCGCCGCGGCCTTGGCCGCCTCGTCCACGGAATAGCGGAACACGCCGGGCATGGAGGCGACGGGAACCTGCGTCTTCTCGCCGTCGACCACGAAGATCGGCCAGATGAGATCGTTCGTGGTCACCACGTTCTCGCGCACGAGACGGCGCGACCAGTCGGTACGGCGGTTGCGGCGCGGGCGATGGGTGAGGTCGAGCTTGCGCGCGAGCGCGGTCTTGGCGTCCATGGTCTTGTTCCCGAGAATTTGGGCGGCAATCTAGGGCGGGCGGGCGCAACTGTCATCCCGGACGGCCTGCGGGGGCGATCCGGGAGCCAGCCTCGGGCGTTCGGACGCCGGGCCCGGCTCTCCGCGTTGCTTTCTGACGAAGTCGCCAACAGGCGACTTCTGTCTGGCCGGGATGACACGCGGGGGCGAAATGCTCTATCCCTCCCGGCATGACCTCGACCGACGAAGCGATCTGCCGGCGCCGCGGCGCGATCGGCCATATCACCCTCAACCGCCCGCAGGCGCTGAACGCGCTGACGCTGAACATGGTGCGCGCGATCTCCGCGGCGCTGGACGAATGGGAGCGCGACGCCGCCATCAGGGCCGTGGTGGTGGAAGGCGCCGGCGACCGCGCCTTCTGCGCCGGCGGCGATATTCGCTTGCTGTGGGAGCAGGGGACGGCGGGCGATCACAAGAGCCAGCTCGATTTCTGGCGCGAGGAATATGTCCTCAACGTGCGCATCAAGCGCTATCCCAAGCCCTATGTCGCGGTCATCGACGGCATCGTGATGGGCGGCGGCGTCGGCGTCTCCGTGCACGGCTCGCACCGCATCGCCGGCGACGGCTTCGCCTTCGCCATGCCCGAGGTCGGCATCGGCTTCTTTCCGGACGTCGGCGCCACCTGGTTCCTGCCGCGCCTTGCCGGCAGGACCGGGACCTATCTCGGGCTGACCGGCGCGCGCGCGAAGGCGGGCGACGCGGTGGCGCTGGGGCTCGCCGAAGCGCATGTGTCTCGCGCGAAGATTCCCGATTTCGTCGCCGCGCTGGAAGCGGGCGAGGATGTCGAGGCCGCCGTGGCGCGTTTCAGGAGCGAGGCCGCGCCGGGGCCGGTCGTGCGACACCGCGCGACCATCGACGCCGCCTTTTCGGGCGGTAGCGTGAGCGACATTCTGGCGCGCCTTGCCGCCGACGGTTCGGATTTCGCGCAGGAGGCCGCAAAGGCGATGGGCCAGAAGGCGCCGCTGAGCCTCGCCGTGGCGCTGCGCCAGATGCAGGCTGGCGCGAACATCTCCTTCGAGGAGGCGATGCGCACGGAGTTCCGCATCGTCTCGCGCATCTGCCGCGGCCCCAACTTCTACGAGGGCGTGCGCGCGACGATCATCGACAAGGACCAGAAGCCGGCCTGGCGGCCCGCGCGCATCGAGGAGGTCTCGACGATCGAGGTCGACGCGATCTTCGCGCCGCTCGGCGCCGACGAACTCGATCTGTCCGCGGTCGCGGAGCCGGCGGCGTGACCAGGCCGCAGGATTTCGACTCCGGCGCGGCGATCCGGCTCGGCGAGAAGGCGCTCGATCCGAACGCCACGCGCTGGGGCATGTTGCTCGTGCTGTTCATGCGCGTGGTGGCGGGCCTTTGGATCCTGCAGGGCCTCGTGCAATGGCAGATCGTGCTGACCGCGCCGTCCGACCTGTTCTCGACCATTCCGACGCCGACCGCCGTGGCGATCGTCTATTTCGCCGTCATGGACCTGCTCGCCGCCGTCGGCCTGTGGCTGGCGACCGCCTGGGGCGGCGTGCTGTGGCTGCTGGTCGCGCTGTCGCAGATCCTGGTCGCGTTCCTGTTGCCGGATTTCTTCGGCGGCGGCCTGCTGGTCGTGGCGCTCGACGTCATCCTGATCGGCATGTATCTGCTGCTCACCTACGAGGCCGGGCGCGAGCCCGATCGCCGCAGCGCGCCGCGCCGTGCGGCCACCCGGTTGTGGAACCGCTCCTGGAAGGTGTGGGAGAATTTCAGGCGGTGAGCGTCATGCCCGCGAAGGCGGGCATCCGGGGGCTGCGCCGCAAGTTCCGCGGTGGATCCATCTCCTCGCTTTCGTGGGGATGACATTCGGCGGGAGGGAAACCGCTCCCGCGACGGCACGGCATCGCGTCCTTCATCGTAAACTATTGTTTTGATTCACTCACCGTTCACTAGGATTCGCGCGTTTCGGGTAAACGCCGGATTCAGCCTGTTGCTTAAACTGGTTTTCATTCGCCCCGCCTAAATTGCTCGTAACGAAGCCGGACAAACGCCGGCCGGGGAAGCAAGAAACAGGGGTCAAGTCATGAACCAGGTCGCCAAAGCCGAAAGCTCTACCGCCCGCGCCGAGCGCATGACCGAAGTTCGTCCGGTCTATCTCGAAGCCCTGACGCTGGTCGAGCGTCTCCACCGTCGCCTTCTGGACGTCATCAAGGACGAATTCGACCGCCGCGGCCGTTCGGACATCAATTCCGTGCAGGCCCTGCTCCTGTACAACATCGGCGACAAGGAGCTGACGGCGGGCGAGCTGCGCACCCGCGGCTACTACCTCGGCTCCAACGTCTCCTACAACGTCAAGAAGCTGGTCGAGATGGGCTATCTGCATCACGCCCGCTCGCGCGTCGACCGCCGCGCCGTCCGGATCAGCCTCACCGACACCGGCCGCGAGGTCCATCGCATCGTCGCCACCCTCTACGACAAGCATGTCATGACCGTCGAGCAGATCGGCGGCATCACCTGCGACGAATTCCGGCAGGTGAACACGGCGCTGGTTCGCCTGGAGCGCTTCTGGACCGACCAGATCCGCTATCGCCTCTGATCTTCCAAATCAGGTCGGCTTCCGCGAAAGCCCGTTGGACGAGAGTCCGGCGGGTTTTTCGCGTTTCGGCCGCGCCGGGGCCGCCGGCCCCCCGGCCGGCTTTTCAGGATTCTAAGTCGGCAGCCAGCCGGAGACTGGCGTCCCAGCGCCCCGGCCGTCGCTGCTGTCACCCATTTGCAACAGGGTTGCCGCCGCGCATATCCGGACGCGGGAGGAGGGCGGAAGTCACAAATTCGCCAGCTTGTTCGGGCCATTTTAACCCTGACGATGACAGGGTCGGCCGTTGCGTTCGGTCGCGCCATAGTTCCCATCGAGCGTCTCGAGCATACCGTCCGGGCGATTTCGCGCGCGGCGGGGCAGAGCGTTCAAGCCTGATCTGGATTTCCCGCCGATGACTTTGCCCGCGCCTGCCTCCAAGGTTTCCCTGTCCCGCCGCGCTTTCGCCGGCGGCGTCTCGGCCGTCGGCCTCGCTGCGGCCCTGGGGTTTGCGTCCGGGGCGCTCGCGGCGCCGGGCGACGGCTTCGGCCAGGCGGAATGGGCGCAGCGCTTCGATTCGGACGCGCGCCTCGTCGTGCCGCGCTCCACCACGCCGCTGCTGTCGCCGCAGACGCTCGCCGCCACCGAAGCGGCGATCCAGCGCTACCAGCAGATGGTCCAGTCCGGCGGCTGGCCGCAGGTCAGCGGCCCGACGCTCAAGATCGGGGTACGCTCGCAGGCCGTGGTGGCGTTGCGCGACCGCCTGATGCGGTCCGGCGACCTCGATTCCTCGGCCGGCGCCTCGCCCGTGTTCGATTCCTACGTCGAAGCCGGCGTGAAGCGGTTTCAGGCGCGCCACGGCATCGGCCAGACCGGCGTCGTCGGCAAGGAAACCTATGCGGCGATGAACATTCCCGCCGACGTCCGCCTGCGCCAGCTCGAAACCAACATCGTCCGCCTGCGCTCCTTCGCCAACAACATCGGCCGCCGCTACGTGACGGCGAACATCCCGGCCGCGATGGTCGAGACGGTCGAGAACGGCGAGGTGATGACGCATCATGCCGCCGGCGTCGGCAAGATCGACCGCCAGTCGCCGGTCATGCAGGCGCGCGTGCTCGACATCAATTTCAATCCCTACTGGACCGTGCCGGCCTCGATCATCCGCAAGGACCTGATCCCGAAGATGCAGGCCGATCCGAACTACCTGACGGACAACAAGATCCGCATCTACAACAAGGAAAACCAGGAATTGCAGCCGAGCCAGGTCAACTGGAACTCGATGGAAGCGACCAATTACCGCTTCCGCCAGGACCCCGGCGGCGATTTCAACTCGCTCGGCGTCGTGCGCATCAACATCGCCAATCCCTATGGCGTCTACATGCACGACACGCCCGCCAAGGGCATCTTCGGCGACGACTACCGCTTCGTTTCGTCGGGCTGCATGCGCATCCAGAACGTGCGCGACTATGTCGCCTGGCTGCTGAAGGAGACGCCCGGCTGGGATCGCGACAAGATCGACCAGGCGATCGCCTCGGGCGAGCGCATCGACGCCAAGCTGACCGAGCCGGTGCCGGTCTATTGGGTCTATGTGACGGGCTGGGCGACGCCGGAAGGCATCGTGCAGTTCCGCGACGACATCTACCAGCGCGACGGCCTCGGCGCGATTGCCGCCTATCAGGCGGCGCCCGGCGGCGGCGGGTCCGCGCCGGCGCCGCAGCCGGTGCGCACGACGGCGGGCGGCGGCCGTCTCCAGCCGATGGCCGACGACGACGAGTGATCCGTCTCGGCGGCCTCTTGCAGAAATTCGAAAGGGTTGCGCGAGCAGCCCTTTTTGCTGCGCCTGTGCGCCTCCGACTCAGCGTCGGCGTTTCATGAAATCGAGCGCCGCCTTCGGGATCGTCTGCTTCGTTTCGAAGAATTCGTCCCACGGGTCGGGGCGCTTGCGGGCGCTGCGAATGTCGTAGGCTGCCGCGCTTTTCACGCGCGAGAGGGCCTCCCATGAGAGCGGAACGGCGACCGTCGCGCCTTTGCGCGCGCGCAGCGACCACGGGAGAATGGCGGTCGCGGCGCGCTTGTTGCGCAGCCAGTCGACGAAGATCTTTCCCTTGCGCCGCGCCTTGCTCATCGTCGCGACGAATTGAGCCGGCGCCTGCTCGGCGAGCCCTGCCGCAAAGCCTTGCGCGAAAATTTCCGTCTCCTCGAATGCAAGCGAACGATCGAGCGGCGCGACGACATGCACGCCCTTGCCGCCGGAGATCATCGGCCACGATTTCAATCCGACGTCTTCGAGATGGCCGGCGATTTTTCGCGCCGCATTCCTGACCTCGGCAAACGGCACGGCCTCGTCGGGATCGAGATCGAAGACCATGCGATCGGGATGGTCAATGCGGTCGAGGCGGCTCATCCAACCGTGCAATTCGATCGCGCCGAATTGCGCGGCGGTGCGCAGGCCCAACGCGCCGTCGAGCGCCATGTAGGATTCGTCGCCGGCCTGCGGGATTTCCACGATGCCGCGCGTCATGCCCTTGAGCGGATGGCGCTGGAAGAAGGTTTCCGCGATATTGTCGGGCGCGCGCACGATGCTGACCGGACGATCCTTCAGATGACGCAAGATCCGTTCGGCAACGGCAGCGTAATAGTCCGCGATCTCGCCCTTGGTGACGCCGTCTTCGGGGTAGACCACGCGGTCGGGGTGCGTGACGAGAACAGGTTTTTCGTCGGCTTTCGGCGCCGGCTTCGTCGTGTTGCGCGCGAGCGCGGGCTTTGCGGGCGCTGTCGTCTTCGGCACGGGCAAATCCTCCCGGAGCGCGAGAAAGCGAGCCTGCCGCAACTGGCCCGATCCCGTCCAGCCGCCGAAGCGGATTTCGGCGCGCAAAGGCGTGCGCAGGAATTTCAGGTCGCGCGGAATTTCGCCGCGCAGGTTCGCGGACCGCGGCCCGGCGTCCGCCTTCAGCTTCGCGAAGATCGCGCTTCGCGTTTCCTCGCTGAAGCCCGTGCCGATGCCGCCGATGTAGCGCAATTCGTCGCCTTCCTCGAGCGCCGCATGGAGCGAGGCGAAGAGCTCATGCTTGGTCGACGGCTTGTAGCCGACGATCAGCACGTCGGTGCGCGGATAGCCCTTGATCTTGAGCCATGAATGCGTGCGGCCGGAGCGGTAGGGCGCGTCGCCGCGCTTGGCGATGACGCCTTCCGCGCCCGCCGCGACAGCGGCGTCGAACGTCGCCTTGCCCTCGCTTTCCATATGCGTGGCGAAGCGGATGTTGTGCGGCGCCGTCTCGAGCAGCGCCGCGAGCTTCTTCTTGCGCTGATGCAGTGGTTTTTCGCGCAAATCCGCGCCGTCGAGAAAGAGCAGGTCAAATGCCATGAGCGCGATGTCGCCGGATCGATGCTGTTCGAGCGCGGCGACGAGACCCGGAAAATCCGAGACGCCTTTCGCATTCATGACGATGGCCTCGCCATCGATCAGCGCGCTCTTGCACTTCAGGCGCGCCGCATCTGCGGCGATCGCGCCGAATTTCTGCGTCCAGTCGAGACCGGTGCGCGTGTAGAGACGCGCCTCGCCGTCGGCGACGGCGAGTTGCAGGCGGTAGCCGTCGTATTTCAACTCGTAGAGCCAGTCGCCGCCTTCGGGCGGCGCCTCGACCTGCGTGCAGAGTTGCGGCGCGACGAAAGCGGGGAGGGCGCTCGCTCTCCTACGCCTTGCGGGGAGGGCGGCGGGCAATCTCGCCGGGTTGCGCAACCCATCTCCCTTTCCCTCCCCCGTAAGGGGGGAACGGGATAGGGCCCGAGCAGGCTTTCCTTTCTCGATCTCCTCGCGCGAGCGCTCCGTCGAAACCGAATCCGGGAAGCGCGCGGTCAGGCTGTCGTCGTCCTCGGCAAATTCGTCGCGCTCCTTGATGAGCAGCCAGTTCTCGCGCTTTTCGCCCGGGCGGGGCTTCATGCGCACGAGAACCCAGCGGCCGCGCATGCGCGCGCCATGCGCGAGGAACTTGATCTCGCCCTTGGCGATCGCTTCGCCGGGGTCGCCGTTGAGCGGCGTGAATGTCGTATATTCCCAGAGGATGACCGTGCCGCCGCCGTATTGCCCCTTCGGGATCAGGCCCTCGAAGGTCGCGTAGTCCAGCGGATGGTCTTCCGTGCGTACGGCGAGACGCCGGTCGTGCGGGTCTGCGGAGGGGCCGCGCGTCACCGCCCAGCTCTTGAGCACGCCGCCGGTCTCGAGCCGCAGATCGTAGTGATCGCGCGTCGCGAAATGGTGCTGGATGATCAGCCGATGGCCCGGCGCGACCGAGGCGCCAGCCGGTTCCGGCGTGCGCGAGAAATCGCGCTTGGCCCGGTAGGTCGCGAGCGGATTGGTTGTCGCGCGCGACTTTCCGGTTGGCTTTTTTCGCGGACTCGCCTTTGCTTTGGCCTTGCGCGCGGCCATGCGTCAGCCCGCCTTGCGGCGGCTCGCCGTCTTCGCCTTGGCTTTCGTCTTCGCCGGCGCCTTGCGGGCGCTTGCGCGCGTCGTCTTCTTGCCTTCCGGCGCGGTCTTGCCTGCGGCTTTCGGCGACGGCTTTTCGGCCTTCGCCGCGCTCTGCGCATCCTCGCCCTTCAGAGAACGCTTCAGCGCCTCCATGAAGTCGATGACCTTGGCGCCCGGCGCGGTCTCGCTCTCGACGGGTACGGCGCCGCCGGAGTCGAGTTTTGTCTTCACGAGGTCGCGCAGCGCCTCGGCGTAGTGATTGCGGAACGCGGTCGGATCGAATTCGCCGGAGCGCGAGCGGATCAGTTCTTCCGCCATCTGCAGCATGTCGGCGCGCGGCTTGTCGCGGCCGAGGCCGGAGAAAATGTCGTCGGCGTTCTTGATCTCCTCGCTGTAGCGCATGGTCTCCAGCACCAGGCCGGCGCCGCCGGGATAGAGCGCGACCAGGTTCTCGCGGCCGCGCAGCGTCAGTTGGCCGATGGCGATCTTGTTCTCCGCCTTCAGCGCGTCGCGGATCACGCGATAGCCTTCCTCGGCGACGTCGCCGTCGGGCAGGACGTAATACGGTTTCTCGAAATAGAGCGGGTCGATGTCGTCGGCGTCGACGAATTGCTTCAGTTCGATCGTGTGCTTCGTCTCGAGCCTGATGGCGTCGAGTTCGTCCGACTCGAACAGGACGTAATTGCCGGGCTCGACCTCGTAGCCCATCACGATGTCGTCTCTGGCGACCTCGCCCTTGCCCGGCACGATCTTGGAATAGCGGATGCGCTGCTTCGACTTGCGGTCGATCTGGTGGAAGCGCGGCGTCGCCTGCGCCTTCTCGGCCGAGACGAGCCGCACGGGAATGGTGACGAGGGCGAGCCGCAGATAGCCCTTCCAGAAGGTCCGGACGGATTCGGCCATCGGGGTACTCCAACGCACGCTTGCCCGAGGCGTAACGATGGGAGCGCGCCCGGGTTCCATGCCCGGACGCGCAAACGCAAAGCTCGCGTTATTTTTGCGCCGTCAGAGGGGCCAGCGGTTTGTCGGCGGCGTCGGCGGCCGTCACCGCGCCCTTGTCGATCGTGAAGGAATAGAGATCGCGGCCGACGACGAGAGGCCCGGAGTAGCTCGTGCGCGTGCGCGCGATCAGATCGGCGTCCGGCACGTCCGGCTGCGGCGGCTGCGTGGCGAAGACGATGTGCGAGTAGACCGACAGCTTGGCGCCGGCCAGCGTGAAGATCTTGCCGGCTTCCTCCGGCGAGGTGTGATGATCCTCGATCTCGCGGTAGGAGGGAAAGGACTTCGCAAGATCGGGCTGGATGATGCAGATCTCGTGGATCAGAAGGTCCGCGCCCTTGGCGGCATTGGCCACGCGCTCGTCGTATTTCGTGTCGCCCGACAGCACGACTTTCTTGCCGTCGTATTCGATGACGTAGCCGAAGGAGGGCTTGATCTTGTCGCCGTGGTTGACGTCGATCGCGGTGACCTTCACGCCGTCCTTCTCGTAGACGAGGCCGGCCTCGATATCCTTTGCCGCGAAGGCCACGCCCTCGGGCTTGAGATGCTCGTCGTCCATGCGGATGCGAATGTCTTCGGCGAAAGCCTTCGTGAGATTTTCCGTCATGGCGACGAGGCCCTTCGGCCCGAAGATCACCATCGGCGATTTCCGCGAGGCCCAGGGGGTCGCGATCCATCCGGACAGCCACATGTCGGGCAGGCCGACGACATGGTCGGAATGCATGTGGGTGATGAAATGCGCGTCGATCGCGCCGAGCGGAATGCGCTTCTGGAACAGCCGCATGGTCGAGCCGCGGCCGAGATCGAACAGCAGCTTCTGCTTGCCCGCCTCGACCAGCGTCGAGGCGCTGAAGGCGCTGAGCCGCGGCGTAGGCGTGCCGGTGCCGAGCAGGGTCACCTTCAGGGGCTCCGCCGGGGCCGTGGCGACCGAAGCGAAAAGGGCCGCAGCCGCAAGAACGGCGCGCATCGTAGCCATATCATCCTCCCATTTTGTTATATTGTATAACTAATTCTAGTCCGCGCGCCCGGACTGCGCAAGCCGAACCGCACCCGGTCCCGCGGCTTTCCCCGGCGCGGCGCCCGTGCTAAACGGCGCCCTTCGCTTCAGCCGGCAGCCGATTCCGCCGTCCCTTCCGGGGCGGGGAAGCGGGTTTTCCGGCTTCCGGGTCGTCTCGGCCCCCAGCGTCAGGAAGGGTCGCCCATGAGCAACAACGCCGCCGAAATGCATGCGCCCAAGTCCAATTCCTTCTTCTCCGCGCCGCTCGCCGACGTCGATCCGGAGATTTCTCGCGCGATCGATCTCGAACTGGGTCGCCAGCGTGAAGAGATCGAGTTGATCGCGTCCGAGAACATCGTGTCGCGCGCCGTGCTGGAGGCGCAGGGCTCGATCATGACCAACAAGTACGCGGAGGGCTATCCGGGCAAGCGCTATTACGGCGGCTGCCAGTACGTGGACATTGCCGAGAAGCTCGCCATCGAGCGCGCCTGCCGCCTGTTCGACTGCAAGTTCGCCAACGTCCAGCCGAATTCCGGCAGCCAGATGAACCAGGCCGTTTTCCTGGCGCTGCTGCAGCCCGGCGACACGTTCATGGGTCTCGACCTGAATTCCGGCGGGCACCTGACGCACGGCTCGCCGGTCAACATGTCCGGCAAGTGGTTCAAGGTCGCTTCCTACGGCGTGCGCAAGGACGACCAGCTTCTCGACATGGAGGCGATCGCCGCGCAGGCGCGCCAGGTGAGGCCGAAGCTGATCATCGCCGGCGGCACGGCCTATTCGCGCGTCTGGGACTGGGCGCGCTTCCGCGAGATCGCCGACGAGGTCGGCGCGTACCTGATGGTCGACATGGCGCATATCGCGGGCCTGGTGGCCGGCGGCGCGCATCCCTCGCCGCTGCCGCACGCCCATGTCGTGACGACGACCACGCACAAGTCGCTGCGCGGGCCGCGCGGCGGCATGATCCTGACCAACGAAGAAGAGATCGCCAAGAAGATCAATTCGGCCGTATTCCCGGGCCTGCAGGGCGGCCCGCTGATGCATGTGATCGCCGCCAAGGCTGTTGCGCTGCAGGAGGCGCTGCGGCCGGAGTTCAAGCTCTACGCGCACGCCGTGGTCGAGAACGCCCGGGCGCTCGCCGCCTCGATCAAGGCCGGCGGCGCCGACATCGTCACCGGCGGCACGGACAATCACCTGATGCTGGTGGACCTGCGGCCCAAGAAACTCACCGGCAAGGCGGCGGAAGCCGCGCTGGGGCGCGCCCACATCACCTGCAACAAGAACGGCGTGCCGTTCGATCCGCAATCGCCCTTCGTCACCTCGGGCGTGCGCCTCGGCGCGCCGGCGGCCACCTCGCGCGGCTTCGGCGTCGCGGAATTCAAGCGCGTCGGCGAACTGATCGTCGAAGTGCTGGACGGGCTGGCGGCCAATGGCGAGGCTGGCAATTCCGCGGTCGAGGGCGCGGTGCGCGAGAAGGTGTCGGACCTGACAAAGCGCTTCCCGATATACTGAGCCGCCGGCGCCGCCCGAATCGGCTTGTTGCGATTTACGAAACGCGCGTCGGCCCGCCCGGCGCGCGTTTTGCGTTTTCTGTTGCGTCAATCGCAACGCTCGCCTAATCTGATTTCCGACTGAAGAGGCTGTCATGCGCTGCCCCTATTGCGGCTCCCTCGATACGCAGGTGAAGGACTCCCGTCCGACGGACGATTCCGCCGCCATCCGGCGCCGACGCGTCTGCCCGGACTGTGGCGGGCGCTTCACCACGTTCGAGCGCGTGCAATTGCGCGACCTCATCGTCGTCAAGAAATCAGGCCGCCGCGTGCCCTTCGAGCGCGAAAAACTGATGCGCTCGCTGTCGGTGGCGCTGCGCAAGCGGCCCGTCGATCCCGAGCGCGTCGAGCGCATGGTCAACGGCGTCGTGCGCCAGCTCGAGAGCGAGGGCGAGGCGGAAATCGCCAGCGCGCGCATCGGCGAACTCATCATGCAGGGCCTGAAGTCGCTCGACGACGTCGCCTATGTGCGCTTCGCCTCCGTCTATCGCGATTTCCGCGAGGCCCGCGATTTCGGCGCGCTGATCGACGAACTCTCGGTCGAGGACGAGCCGCCGAAGGCGAAAGCGAAGGCGCCGAAGGGATGAGGGTCGCATACACGAATGTCATTCCCGCGAAAGCGGGAATCCACTTGACCGCAGGACGCGCGGTTCTTCTGGATTCCCGATCGCGCGCCTTGCGCGCGTCGGGAATGACAGGCGGGGTAGACCCATGACCCCGGACTTCTGGAAATTCCCCGAGCCGGGGCGCGACGACGCCGACTACATGCGCGCCGCTCTCGCGCTGGCGCGGCGCGGCCTCGGCCGCACGGCCGAAAATCCCTCCGTCGGCGCGCTGGTCGTGCGCGACGGCGTGATCGTCGGGCAGGGCTGGACGCAGGTCGGCGGGCGCCCGCATGCCGAGCGCGTGGCGCTGGACGCCGCGGGCGATCTGGCGAGAGGCGCGACGCTGTACGTCACGCTCGAACCGTGCAGCCATCACGGCAAGACGCCGCCCTGCGCCGACGCCATCGTGGCGGCGGGTATTTCGCGCGTTGTGTCGGCTCTGGAAGATCCCGATCCGCGGGTGGCGGGGCAGGGCTACGCCATCATGCGCAAGGCGGGCGTCGCGGTGACGACCGGCGTCTGCGCCGACGAGGCGCTGCGCGTGACGCTCGGTCATGTGCTTCGTGTGCGTGAGAACCGGCCGATGGTGACGCTGAAGCTCGCAGAGACCTTCGACGGCTATGCGGCGGGCGACGAGCACGATCCGCGCCTCACCATCACATCGGCGCCGGCGAACGCCCGCACCCACGTTTTGCGCGCCATGCACGCCGCCATCATGATCGGAATCGGCACGGCGCGCGCCGACGATCCGCTGATGACGGTGCGCGCGCCGGGCCTCGAAGACTGCAAGCCTCTGCGCGTCGTGCTGGATGCGGAATTGGCGCTGTCGCCGCGTTCCCGGCTCGCCATGTCGGCGCACGAGACGCCGGTCCTGCTGCTGGCGGACGCTAACGCGGCTTCGTCGCGCGCGGAGAACTTGCGCGAGGCGGGCGTCGACATCGCGGCCGTGACGGTCGCGGACGACGGCCGCATCGACCTGAAGGATGCGCTCGCCGCGCTCGCGCAGCGCGGCGTCACGCGCGTGTTCAGCGAGGGCGGTCCGCGCATCGGCGCGCAATTGATCGCGCTGGGGCTGGCCGACGAAGTCGTGATCTTCACCGCGCCGAAGCCGCATGGCCGCGGCACGCCCGCGCTGTCGAAGGAGGCGCGCGCCATTCTCGCCGATCCCGCGCGCTACAGGCTGGCCGAGGATACGAAGCTCGGGCCGGATCGCATGCGGCGGTATGAAAGGGTATTGTAGATGTTCACGGGCCTCGTCACCGACGTCGGCGAAATCCTGTCCGTCGAGGCGCGCGGCGATCTGCGCCGCCTGCGCGTCGCCTGTTCCTACGATCCGGATACGATCGCGCTCGGCGCGTCGATTGCCTGCTCGGGCGTGTGCATGACGGCGGTCGACATCGGCAACGACGGCTCGCGCAACTGGTACGAGGTGGACGCCGCCGCCGAAACGCTGGCCAAGACGACGGTCGGCCTGTGGACGGTCGGGCGGCGCATCAACCTCGAACGCTCGCTGAAGATCGGCGACGAACTCGGCGGGCACATCGTCACCGGCCATGTCGACGGCGTCGCGCGCATCGTCAGCCGCAAGGATTTCGACGGCATGGCGCATTTCGAGATCGAGGCGCCGCACGCTCTCGCGAAATTCGTCGCGGCCAAGGGATCGGTTGCGCTCGACGGCGTGTCGCTGACCGTCAACGAGGTCGACGGCGACCGCTTCACCATCCTGCTCATCCCGCACACGCTGGCCGTGACAACCTGGGGCGAGAAAGGCGACGGCGACCCGCTCAACATCGAGGTCGACCTGATGGCCCGTTACGCGGCGCGTCTGATCGAGGCGCGGTAGCGAAATTGTCATGCCCGCGAAGGCGGGCATCCAGACCGGCAAGCGCCGGATGTGATCTGGACCCCCGCTTTCGCGGGGGTGACATTTGAGCGCCTCCCCTCTATTGAAGCGCCTCACGTTTTTGAGGACCTCATGGCCGAGCCGCAGCGCGCGAAAAATCAGGACGAGACGCCGGTCGGCGGCGCGAAATTCCTCATCGTGGAAGCGCGCTATTACGACGCCATCGGCGCCATGCTGCTGGACGGCGCAACCGCCGCGCTAAAGAAGGCGGGTGCGACCTGGGACATCGTCAACGTGCCGGGCGCGCTGGAAATCCCGTCCGCCATCGTCATCGCCAGCGACGTGTCGCGCGAGCCTTACGCCGGCGCGATCGCGCTCGGCTGCGTCATTCGCGGCGAGACCTACCATTTCGAAATCGTGGCGGGCGAAAGTTCGCGCGCGCTGATGGATATTTCGGTGTCGCTGCCCATGCCGATCGGCAACGGTATCCTCACCGTCGAGAACGAGGACCAGGCGGTGGTGCGCGCCGATCCGAAGCAGGGCGACAAGGGCGGCGACGCGGCGCGCGCGGCGCTATCGCTGTTCAGGCTCTCGCAGCGCGGGAACGCCTGACATGTCGAAGGGCGAAAAGCGCTCCGCCGCGCGGCTCGCTGCCGTGCAGGCGCTGTACCAGATGGACGTGACCGGCAAGGGCGTCGTCGACATTCTGGCCGAGTTCGAGTCCCACTGGATCGGCCGCGAGATCGAAGGCGCCGAGTACAAGCCGGCCGAGATCGCTTTCTTTCGCGACATTCTCGAGGGCGTGCTGGCGGACCAGATCGCCATCGACCGCGAAGTCGACACCACCCTGTCCGAGGGCTGGCCGCTGAAGCGTATCGAAGCAGTCATGCGCGCCATTCTTCGCGCGGGCGACTACGAATTGCGCAAACGCGCCGATGTGCCGGCGCGGGTGATCGTCTCCGAATATGTCGACATCGCCGGCGCCTTTTTCGCGCGCGAGGAGGCCGGCATGATCAACGCCGTGCTGGACGCGCTGGCGCGCAAGACGCGCGCGGCGGAGTTCGCGCGTTAGCCAAGCGCGCGCCGAGTCCGCATAATCGGCGCATGTCCGCTTTGCCCCAGCCCGACCGCCCCACCGAAGACGATCTGATCGCCCGTTATTTCGCGCCGCTGGCCGGTCCGGGCGGTCTCGGGCTGCGCGACGACGCCGCGCTGGTCGCGCCGCCCGGGGGCTGCGAGATCGTCGCGACCGTCGACGGCCTGGTCGCCGGCGTGCATTTCTTCGCCGACGACCCACCGGAGACGATCGCGCGAAAAGCGCTGCGGGTGAACCTGTCGGATCTCGCGGCCAAGGGCGCGGCGCCGCTCGGCTTCCTGCTCACGCTCGCGCTGCCACGCGACTGGAAGCCCGCATGGCTCGGCGCCTTTGCGGCCGCGCTCGGCGAAGACGCCGGCGGCTTCGCCTGTCCCTTGCTCGGCGGCGACACGGTTTCGACGCCGGGGCCGCTGACGCTGTCGATCACGGCGCTGGGCGCGGTTCCTGCGGGACGCATGGTCCGCCGCGACGGCGCGCGGCCGGGGGACGCGCTCTACGTGTCCGGAACCATCGGCGACGCGGCGCTGGGCCTGCGGTTGCGCAGCGAGCCTGAAGGCGCGCGGACCATCCGCGCTGGAGACCGCGCCTTTCTCGTCGATCGCTATCTCATGCCCCGGCCGCGCGGCGCCTTGGCGGAAGCCTTGCGTGAAAACGCCTCCGGCGCGATGGACGTGTCGGACGGCCTTGCCGGCGACCTCGCGAAGATGCTGCGCGTCTCGGGGGCGAGCGCGGAGGTCGAGATCGCGCGCATTCCGCTGTCCAAAGCGGCGCAGGCGATGATCGACGGCGAGCCGCGCCTGCTCGAAACCGCCCTGACCGGCGGCGACGACTACGAGATTCTGACCAGCGTGCCCGAAGGCCGCGCGGAAGCGTTCGAGGCCGCCGCCCGCGCCGCCGGCGTCCCGGTCGCGCGGATCGGCCGGGCGACGGCCGGGCAGGGCGCGCCCGTCTTCCGCGATGCGCGCGGGGCGGCCATGTCGTTCGCACGCGGCTCCTACAGTCATTTCTGATTGCGCTCGTGCGCGCCGTCGCTAGTTTGCCCGGACACATTCGAGGAGCGCGATATGACCGAGGCCGAGCAGCGACGGGCCCAGGCGGAGCGGGACCGCGCGGCCAAGCGCCTGGCGCTGCGGCTCGCGGTCGCCTCGGCGCTCGCCGGCGCCAACGCCTCCGTGATCTTCGCCACCGAGGCGATCCTCGGCGCCAGCATGGCGCCCTCGGCAGGGCTCGCCACGATTCCGCTCACCTCCTTTGTCGTCGGCCTCGCGCTCGGCACGCTGCCGATCGGCGCGATCGCCCGGCGTTTCGGGCGCAAGCCCGCGCTCCTGGTCGGTTCCCTGTCCGGCGTTCTGGCGGGGCTGCTGGCGGCCGCCGCCACGCTCCTGTGGTCGTTCCCGCTGCTCTGCCTGTCCGCCGTCCTGGGCGGCATGTACGCCTCCGCCGCCCAGTCCTACCGCTTCGCCGCCACCGACGGCGCGAGCCCGGCGCTGCAGCCCAAGCTGATCTCCTGGGTCATGACCGGCGGCGTCCTGGCCGGCGTGATCGGGCCGCAGCTCGTGCAGCACACGATGGACCTCTGGCCACAGCATCTGTTCGCCGCGACCTATGTCGGGCAGGCGATCGTCGCGCTCATCGCGCTGGCCGTGCTGGCCGGCGTCGAGCCGCCGCCGGCCTCGCTGACGGCGGTCGACGAAAGGCCCGGCCGGCCGCTCGGGCAGATCGTGGCGCAGCCGCAATTCGTGGTGGCGGCGATCTGCGGGACCGTGTCCTACGGCCTGATGAACATGGTGATGACGGCCGCGCCGCTGGCCATGAAGATGTGCGGCCTGTCGCTCAGCCAGTCCAATCTCGGCATCCAGTGGCATGTGCTGGCCATGTACGCCCCGAGTTTCTTCACCGGCGCCCTGATCGGGCGTTTTGGCGCCTCGCGCGTCGTGGCGCTCGGGCTGGCGCTGGAAGTCGCCGCGGCGCTCGTCGATCTGGCGGGCGTCACGGTCGGCCATTTCTGGGCCGGCCTCGTGCTGCTCGGGCTCGGATGGAACTTCGGCTTCATCGGCGCGTCCGCCATGGTGGTCGCCGCGCATCGGCCGGAGGAACGCACGAAGGTCCAGTCTTTCAACGACTTCGTGATCTTCGGGACGATGGCGGTCGGCTCGTTCGCCTCAGGGCAGATGCTCGCCGGCGGGGGCTGGAGCCTCGTCAACATGATCGTTTTCCCGCCCGCGGCGATCGGGCTCGCCGCCCTCGTCTGGCTGGCGTTTCGCGCCCGGCCGGCCGCCGCGCCGGCGCGGGCGGGCTGATCTCGCGCAAATTAGCGGCCGAAATCGTCCTACGGCCAATTGCGGCCATATTTCATTTCTGGCAAGAAGCGCGCGTTCCGAGGACTCATTCGAACTCCCGGGCAGGGACACATTTCGCCGCGTGGCCAAGCGCGGCCCGTGGAAGCCGCCGGAACAGGCGGTCGACTGAACGAACAGGACAGGCGAAAAAATGACACTCTGGCTCATCATCCTTGGCGGACTATTGTCCGTCGTCTACGGGGTCATGACGATCTCGCAGCTCATGTCGGCGAGCACCGGCAACGCGCGTATGCAGGAGATCGCGGCCGCGATCGCCGAAGGCGCGCAGGCCTATCTCAATCGCCAGTACACGACGATCGGCATCGTCGGCGTCGTCATCTTCGTGGCGCTCGGCCTTCTCCTGTCCTGGCCGGTGGCCGTGGGCTTCCTGATCGGCGCGGTGCTCTCGGGCGCGGCCGGCTACATCGGCATGAACGTCTCGGTGCGCGCCAACGTGCGCACGGCGCAGGCGGCCTCCGAATCGCTGTCCAAGGGCCTCGACATCTCGTTCAAGGCGGGCGCGGTCACCGGCATGCTGGTGGCTGGCCTCGCGCTGCTCGGGGTCGCGGGCTACTACATGGTCCTCACCCAGGGCATGGGCAAAGCCCCGAACGACCGCCTGGTGATCGACGCGCTCGTCGCGCTCGGCTTCGGCGCCTCGCTGATCTCGATCTTCGCGCGTCTGGGCGGCGGCATCTTCACCAAGGGCGCCGACGTCGGCGCCGACCTCGTGGGCAAGGTGGAAGCCGGCATTCCGGAAGATGATCCGCGCAACCCGGCGACCATCGCCGACAACGTCGGCGACAATGTCGGCGACTGCGCGGGCATGGCGGCCGACCTGTTCGAGACCTACGCGGTGACGGTCGTCGCCACGATGGTGCTCGGCTCGATCTTCTTCGCCGGCCAGGCGGGCCTCGTGAATTCGATGGTCTATCCGCTGGCGATCTGCGCGGCCTGCATCGTCACCTCGATCGTGGGCACGTATTTCGTGAAGCTCGGCGCCAACAATTCGATCATGGGCGCGCTCTACAAGGGCCTGATCGCCGCCGGCGTGCTGTCGATCGGCGGCCTTGCCGTCGCCACCCACTTTGTCGCCGGCTGGGGCGTCATCGGCACGGCCAAGGGCGTCGCGGTCACCGGCTCGGCGCTGTTCATCTGCGGCGTGATCGGCCTGGTCGTCACCGGCCTGATCGTGTGGATCACCGAGTACTACACGGGCACGGGCAAGCGTCCGGTCGTCTCGATCGCGCAGGCGTCGGTGACCGGCCACGGCACCAACGTCATCCAGGGCCTCGCGGTCTCGCTGGAATCGACGGCTCTGCCGGCGATCGTGATCGTGGGCGGCATCATCGCCACCTACCAGCTGGCCGGCCTCTACGGCACGGCGATCGCGGTGACGACCATGCTCGGCCTCGCCGGCATCATCGTCGCGCTCGACGCCTTCGGCCCCGTGACCGACAACGCCGGCGGCATCGCCGAAATGTCGGGCCTGCCGAAGGAAGTCCGCCAGTCGACCGACGCGCTCGACGCCGTCGGCAACACGACCAAGGCGGTGACCAAGGGCTATGCGATCGGTTCGGCGGGCCTCGGCGCGCTGGTGCTGTTCGCCGCCTACACCAACGATCTGGAGACCTTCGCCAAGTCCGGCGCCAAGTACTTCCAGGGCATGGGCCCGGTCACCTTCGACCTGTCCAACCCCTACGTCGTGGCGGGCCTGATCTTCGGCGGCCTGATCCCCTACCTGTTCGGCGGCGTCGCGATGACGGCGGTCGGCCGCGCGGCGGGTTCGGTGGTCGAGGAAGTGCGTCGCCAGTTCAAGGAAAAGCCCGGCATCATGGAAGGCAAGGACCGCCCGGACTACGGCCGCGCGGTGGACATGCTGACCAAGGCGGCGATCAAGGAAATGATCGTTCCCTCGCTGCTGCCGGTTCTCGCCCCGTTCGTCGCCTATTTCGGCGTGCTGGCGATCTCGGGCTCCAAGGCCTCGGCCTTCGCGGCTCTCGGCGCCATGCTGCTCGGCGTGATCGTCAACGGCCTGTTCGTCGCCATCTCGATGACGTCGGGCGGCGGCGCCTGGGACAACGCCAAGAAGTCCTTCGAAGACGGCTTCGTCGACAAGGACGGCGTGAAGCACCTGAAGGGCTCCGACGCGCACAAGGCGTCGGTGACCGGCGACACCGTCGGCGACCCCTACAAGGAC
>JBDHTL010000057.1:0-21225 GCA_039808645.1 Rhodoblastus sp.
TAGTCGCGAATGGACGTCGCCTGCGCGTGAAAACGCAGCTTGCGGAAATATTCGAGCGGGTCCTTCGGCCGCACCAGCGCGCCCGGCGGCACGTTCAGCCAATCGACCAGTCGCGTCAGCAGGAAACGCATGGCCGCGCCGCGCGCGAGCGCCGGAAAGGCGTCGACTTCCGCGGGGTTCAACGGGCGACGGCGGCGATAATTCTCGATCATCGCCCGGCCCTTGGTGATGTTGAAGGAAGCGTCGGGTTCGAAACACCAGGCGTTGACGCAGATCGCCAGATCGTAGGCGAAGGCGTCGTTGCAGGCGAAATAGAAGTCGATCAGGCCCGACAGCTTCTCGCCGAGAAAGAAGACGTTGTCGGGAAAGAGATCGGCGTGGATCACGCCTTCGGGCAGGCCGCGCGGCCAATTGGCTTCGAGCCAGGAGAGTTCCTGTTCGATGAAGGCGGCCAGGCCGGGCTGCACGCCGTCGGCGCGCGAAGCCGCGCTTTCGTAGAGCGGCCGCCACGCCCCGATCGACAGCGCGTTCGGCCGCTTCAGCGCAAAGCCCTCGCCGTCGATGTGCAGCAGCGCGTCGGCGTCGCCGACCGCCGCGCATTGCTTCGCGTTCTGCCGGCGCGGCCAGAGCCCATCGAGGTAGGTGACGATGGCCGCAGGGCGTCCGGCGAGACGGCCGAGCGCATTGCCGCGCCTGTTCTTGACGGGCTGCGGGCAGTTGAGGCCGCGCCCCGCCAGATGTTGCATCAGTCCGATGAAGAAGGGCAGGTCGCTTTCGGCGACGCGCCTTTCGTAGAGCGTCAGGATGAAATGGCCGGTTTCCGTATGCAGCAGGTAGTTGGAATTCTCCACGCCTTCGGCGATGCCCTTCAGCGAGAGCATGGCGCCCAGATCGTAATCTGCGAGGAAGGCGGCGAGGTCCTCGCCGGAGACATCGGTATAGACGGCCATCAGGCGAATTCGTGCGCTGCTTGTTTGCGCCTAGCAGGCGCTTCCGGCCCGTGTTAGCGAGGCCCGTCCGCCCCGTCAAACCGCCGGCCGCGCCTTCATGACCGCCATTCCATCATGGTTGTGGATCGTCTTCACCGTCGCCGCCTCCGGCGCGCAGACGGCGCGCAACGCCATGCAGCGCGACCTCATTGCGACACTGGGGACGGCGGGCGCGACCTTCGTGCGATTTCTGTTCGGCCTGCCCTTCGCGCTTCTGTTTCTGGCGCTGGTTGCGGCAGGAAGCGGCGCCGCGGCGCCTGCGCCCGGCCTCTCCTCGCTGCTGTGGACCGGCTTCGGCGGAATCAGCCAGATCCTGGCGACCGGCCTGATGCTGGCGGCGATGAAGGAAAAATCCTTCGTCGTCGCCATCGCCTACACGAAGACGGAGCCGGTGCAGGTCGCCCTCTTCGGCCTTGCCTTCCTCGGTGACCGGGTGACGCCGGGCATGGCGGCGGCGATTGCGGTGGCGACATCGGGCGTCATGCTGATGTCCTGGCCGAAACGCTCGGCGGATGCGCCCGCCGACGGCTGGCGGCCGGCCGTCTACGGCCTCGTCTCGGCCGGCATGTTCGCCTTTTCCGCGATCGGCTATCGCGCGGGCATACTGGCGCTCGGCGCCCCCAATTTCGTGCTCGGCGCCTCGACCATCCTGGCGCTGGCGCTGGCGATCCAGAGCGCGCTGATCGTCGTCGGCCTGGCGATCTTCGACCGTGCGCTGCTCGCGGGCATTTTTCGCGCCTGGCGCCCGTCGCTGCTCGCGGGCTTCATGGGCGCGCTCGCCTCGCAATTCTGGTTCCTGGCCTTCGCCATCGACACCGCCGCGCGGGTGCGGACGCTGGCGCTGATCGAGATGATCTTCGCGCAGATCGTCACGAAGCGGATTTTCCAGCAGCAGACCAGCGCGCGCGAAATCGCCGGCATGGCGATCATGATCGCGGGCGTCGCGATCCTGATGTGGACGTGAAGACCGTCATTCCCGCGCGAGCGGGAATCCGGAATCGCCGCGCGACCGTCGGGAATGACGAGGCGCGTCAGACGTTGTCGCGCAGCTGGCGTGGCAGCGGGAAGAACGTATTCTCGCTGCTCATCGTCACCGTCTCGATGGCGACGTCGAAACGCGCGCCGAACGCGTCGATCACCTCGTTGACCAGCACTTCGGGCGCCGAGGCGCCGGCAGTGATCGCGATCGACCGCACGCCGTCGTAGAGCGCCCAGTCGAGATCGCGCGCCCCGTCGACCAGCTGCGCCTTCGCGCAGCCGGAACGCTCGGCGACCTCGCGCAGCCGCTGCGAATTGGAGGAATTCGGGGAGCCGACGACGATCACCGCGTCGACGGTCGGGCTGATCGCCTTGATCGCTTCCTGACGGTTGGTCGTCGCATAGCAGATGTCCTGCTTGTGCGGGCAGATGATGTTCGGGAAGCGCGTCTTCAGCGCCTCGACAATTTCGGCGGTATCGTCAAGCGACAGCGTGGTCTGGGTGACATAGGCGAGGTTTTCGGGATCGGCGACGCGCAGCGCCCGAACCTCGGCCACGGACTGGACGAGTTGCACCGCGCCTTCCGGCAACTGGCCCATCGTGCCGACGACCTCCGGATGGCCGGCATGGCCGATCAGCAGCACCTTGCGGCCGCGCTTGTGGTGGATTTCAGCCTCGCGATGCACCTTGGTGACGAGCGGGCAGGTCGCGTCGATGGCGAAGAAATTGCGGGACGCGGCCTCCGCCGGAACCGATTTCGGCACGCCATGCGCCGAGAAGATGACCGGCGCCGTCGTGTCCGGGATTTCAGACAAGTCCTCGACGAACACCGCGCCCTTGGCCTTCAGGCTTTCGACCACATAGCGATTGTGGACGATCTCGTGGCGCACATAGACCGGCGGGCCGTAGCGCTCGATCGCGCGTTCGACCGCCTCGATCGCGCGCACGACGCCGGCGCAGAAGCCGCGCGGCGCGCACAGGATGATCTTGAGCGCGGCCTTGTCCTGAGCGGGCTTGTCGGGCGCTGTCTTGCCCTGCAAGGCCCCTGCCTCGACCTCGGGTGCAATCGTCATGGCGGCGTTCTGTCCCCTGCGGCGCATGCGGCCGCCTCCGACCTAAATGGCCGGCTTCGAGGGCGGGATCAAGGCCGAAAGACCGCGCCGGCGCGCTCCCGCACGTGCGATGGCGGTCCGCCCTCGGATTGCGCAGCCGCGCGGCTCCGACTATCAAAGCGGCGGACGCCGCCCGCCGTTGCGGATTGTTCCGGCCCAGGGCCGCTCGAGCAGCGCAAAGGACCCGCATGGCGCGCGATGTGACAGACACGACCCATATTTCGTCGCGCGACGAACTGGTGGCCTGGATGGAGGCCGGCTGCAAGCCGCCGGACCAGTACCGCATCGGCGCCGAGCACGAGAAGATTCCCTTCTACACGGCCGACCACGCCCCCGTGCCCTACGCGGGCCGCAGCGGCGGCGACGGCATCCGGGCGCTGCTGGAGGGCCTGCAGGCCGATCTCGGCTGGGCCCCGATCATGGACGGGTCCGCGCTGATCGGCCTGTACGACGAACAGGGCGGCGGCGCGATCTCGCTCGAGCCCGGCGGGCAGTTCGAACTCTCCGGCGCGCCGCTGGAAAACGTCCATGCGGTCGAAACCGAATTCGACGAGCACATGGCGGCCGTCAAGGCGATCGCCGGCCCGCTCGGCGTCGGCTTTCTCGACATCGGCATGAGCCCGCTGTGGACCCGCGGCGAGACGCCGGTCATGCCGAAGCAGCGCTACGACATCATGATGCGCTACATGCCGAAGGTCGGCTCGCGCGGCCTCGACATGATGTTCCGGACCTCGACCGTGCAGGTCAATCTCGATTTCCAGAGCGAGCAGGACATGGTGCGCAAGCTCCGCGTCTCGCTCGCCCTGCAGCCGGTCGCCACCGCCCTCTTCGCCAATTCGCCGTTCACCGAAGGCAAGCCGAACGGCATGCTGTCGATGCGCTCCGAAATCTGGCGCGACACCGACAAGGCGCGCACCGGCATGCTGCCCTTCGCCTTCGAGCCGGGCATGGGCTTCGAGCGCTATGTCGATTATGCGCTCGACGTTCCCCTCTATTTCGTCAAGCGCGGCGATCACTACCACGACGTCGCGGGCGCGCGGTTCCGCGACCTGCTGGACGGCCGGCTGGCGCAATTGCCGGGCGAACGCCCGACCATGGCGGACTGGGCAAACCATCTGTCCACGCTGTTCCCGGAAGTGCGGGTGAAGCGCTACATCGAGATGCGCGGCTGCGACGTCGGCCCGCGCGCGCATATATCCGCGCTGCCGGCGCTGTTCGTCGGCCTGCTCTACGACCCCGGCGCGCTCGACGAAGCGGAACGGCTGGTCGCCGACTGGACCGCCGACGACCGTCAGGCCCTGCGAGATTCGGTCCCGCGCCTCGGTCTCGAGGCGACGATCGGCGGGCGCAGATTGCAGGACGTCGCCAGGGACACGCTGGCGATTGCCCGCAAGGGCCTGGCGCGGCGCGCACGCAAGGACACGCAGGGACAGGACGAGTCGCGCCATCTCGTCGTTCTGGAAGGCTTTGCCGACAGCGGCCGCCCGCTCGCCGCGGACCTGCTGGCGCGCTACGAAGGCCACTGGGGCCGCAGCGTCCTGCCGACGTTTCAGGAATGCGTTTTCTGAGCTGAAGGCGTTTCGTTCAGCGCTGGAAGACGCCGCCGAGCGGCGGGCCCGCGCGCAGCCGCGTCGCGCCTTCCGGCCGCATCGCCGCAGGACGCGCGCCGGCCGCCTGCGGCCCGACGAAGCCCGAGCCGAGGCTCGCCGCGCCCTGCATGACCTGCGCCTCGACGCGCACGTGACGGCCGACGTTCAGGCAGCCGTCCGCGCCGCTGATCGTCGCGCTGTCCGGACTGTAGGACATGCATCCGCCCGCCACGGCGGGACCGGCGAAGACCGCGAGGCAGAGAGCGGAGACTCCGGACGCCGAATATTTCAGGATCGGTCGGGTCGCGCCCTTGTCCGCTTTTCGCATCGTCGCCCCTCAGAGCTTTCTCGGAACGTCGTTCCGGCTGATGTTTCGCGATGAGCGGTGGGTTTGGGCGCACATCGTGGCAAGATCGTGTCCTAGGCCGTTGATCCAGGCCAATCTCCGAAAACGCTCTGCACAAGCGCCATTCCTGCCACAGCGGCCGTATCCGCCCGCAGGACGCGCGGCCCCAGCGAAATCCGCAGCACGTGGGGCGCCGACCGCGCGAGCGCCCGCTCCTTTTCCTCGAATCCCCCTTCCGGGCCGATCAGGAGGCCGACGGGCCGCGCCCCTTTATCGCGGGCGGCGCGCAGCGCCTCGATCGGGTCCGCGATCTCGGCGTCCTCGTCGCAGAAGACGAGCAGCCTGTCGGCCGGCCATTGCGCGATCAGCCGCTCGAACGCGATCTCCGGCTCGACCTCCGGCACGCGCAGAACGCCGCATTGCTCGGCAGCCTCGATCACATTGGCGCGCATCCGTTCGAGATTGAGGCGCGCGACCTGCGTACGGCGCGTCAGCACGGGCCGCAGGCGCGCGGCCCCCATTTCGACCGCCTTCTGCACGGCATAGTCGAGCCGCGCATGCTTCAGCGGCGCGAAGCAAAGATCGATGTCTGGTCCGCCTTCCTGCGCCCGCGTCATCTCCTCGATGGCGAGGATCGCCTCGCGCTTCTTCGTCTCGGCGATCGAGGCCAGCCATTCGCCGTCGCGGCCGTTGAAGAGAAGAATCGTGTCGCCCTGTTTCAGGCGCAGGACGTTGAGCAGGAAATTGGCGCGATCCGCGCCGGCCGCGACGCGCGCGCCGGGGCCGAGCGGGGCCTCGACGAACAGGCGGGTCGCGGCGAAGTCGTAGCGCGCCATGTCGCTAGACCGCAGTTCGCGCGGCGCGCGCCGGCGCCGCGCATGTCGTCCCGGCCGAAGTGAAGCGGAGAGCCGGGATCCAGTATCCCGATCGTTGCAGTCTGGGTCCACGATCGACGGCTGCGCCGTCGCCGGGGATGACATCGCGGGCAGGCATCAGCGCGCTCAGCACGAAATGCGTTCGCAGGCGCGCACGTTCTTCACCATGCGGGCGATCGTCTTCGAGCCCGGCCAGCCGCCGACGCCCATGCCGTTCATGGCGAAGGACGGCGTGGCGTCCATGCCGAGCGCGCGGCCGGTCTGCGTGTGCAGCGTCAGCTGCTTGCGCATCTCCTCGGAATCCGCCTTCGCTTCCAGCGCCTTCATGTCGAAGCCGAGTTTCTTCGCATGACCCATCGCGGCCATGCCGTCGATCTGTCCGCGATGGCCGAGCATCGCGCGATGCAACGCGTAGGCGCGCTTGTCGTCGGCGAGCGCGCGCGCGGCCATCGCCACTTTCGCGGCCTGCACGCTGCCCAGCGACAGCATGGCGTTCTGAACGAGACGCAGGCTGAAGTCCTTGTCGCCGGCCACGAACCTGTCGAGATCGGCCGCCGACTTCTTGCACCACGGGCAGTTGTAGTCGAAGAATTCGTAGAGAATGGCGTCCGGACTCCTGCCGCCGACGACGATCAGGCCCGGCAGGTCGAGCGAGATTTCCGAGGGCAGTCGCCAGGTCGGCGCGGGCTTGCCGTCGTCGCCGCGAAACTCGTCTTCCGCGCGCGCAACGCCCGCGGCGAGCGCGATCGCCGCGCCGCCAATGAACAATCTGCGATCCATCATGCAGCCTCTGTCGCGGCGCCGACCAGCTTGCGCGCGTCGAGCGCGCTGATCGGATGGCCGAAGGCGTAGCCTTGCGCGAATTCGCAACCGAGTTGATAGAGCTCGATGGCGTCCGACTCCGTCTCCGCGCCCTCTGCAACCACTTCCATGCCGAGGTCGTGCGCGAGCGCGACGATCGAGCGCAGAATCACCGGACGCGCGCCGGACGCGTTCTGCTGCACGAAGGAGCGGTCGATCTTGATCGTGTCGAAGGGGAAGCGCTGGAGATAGGCGAGCGAGGAATAGCCCGTGCCGAAATCGTCGAGGGAAAGCCCGGCGCCGAGGTTCTTGATGCGCGTCAGCATCTGCGCGGCATATTCCGGGTTCTCCATCACCAGGCTCTCGGTCAGTTCGAGCTTGAGCGTGCCGCGGATGACGTCGGAACGCGTCAGCGCATTCTTCACGTCCTGCAGAAGATCGTGGCGCAGCAGCTGGCGGGAGGAGACGTTGACGGAGGCGAAGATCGGCGGATCGACGTCAAGCGCCTTCTGCCAGGCGGCGAGTTCGCGCGCGGTGCGTTCGAGAACGAAGACGCCGAGCTCGACGATGACGCCGGTCTCTTCCGCGATCGGAATGAAGACATCGGGCCCGAGACGCCCGAGGCTCGGGTGATCCCAGCGCAGCAGCGCCTCGAAGCCCGCAACGGTGCGATCCTCGAGCCGCACGATCGGCTGGAAGAAGACCTTGATCTCGCCGCGCGACAGCGCGCGCCTGAGATCGGCTTCCAGCGCGAGCCGGTCCGAGCGCTGGCCGCGCATGCCCGGGCGGAACACTTCGATGCGATTGCCGCCGACGCGCTTGGCCTGGCGCATGGCGATCTCGGCGTCCTTCAGCATGTCGTCGCGCTTGGCGTGCGTCTGCGGATCGAACAGGGCTATGCCGACCGAGGCGGACAGGCCGATTTCGCGTTCGGCGAAACTGACCGGCGTCGCCAGCGCGCGGCGAATGGTTTCGGCGAGCTGCACGACATGTTCGGGATTGTTTTCGGACAGCACGATCACCGCGAACGTGTCGCCGGACACGCGCGCCAGCGTGTCCTGCGGCTGCAGCAGGCGCGACAGCCTTCGCGCTGCTGTCAGCAGGATCGAATCGCCGGCGGAAATGCCGATCGTCTCGTTGATCTGCTTGAAACGGTCGATGTCGATGCACAGCACCGTCGGCCGCGCGGCGTCGGCGCGCGCGAAGGAAAGCGCGGCCTCGAGCCGGTCGAAGAAGAGTTCGCGGTTGGGCAGGCCGGTCAGGTTGTCATGCACGGCGTCATGCAGCAGGCGTTCCTGCGCCGTGCGCTCGTCGGTGACGTCGACCAGCGTGCCGACGACGCGGATCGCCTCGCCGTCGGGGCCGACGACGGGGCGGCAGCGCAGGCGATACCACAGATAGTGGCCGTCCGCCGCGCGCAGGCGGAATTCCTCGTTGATGCGACCGCGGCGCTGTTCCAGCAGCGTGTCGAGGCAGGCGCGATAGCGGTCGCGCTCAAAGGGATGCAGGATCTCGAGCCAGTTGGAGGCCGGCCCTTCGAGATCGCCGCGCTCGAGACCGAGATGGGCCTCGACCTCGGGGCTGACGTAGATGTGGTCGGCCGGCACGTCCCAGTCGAAGATCACGTCGGAGGCGCCCGTCACGGCGAGCGCCTTGCGTTCGACGTCGGAGATCGCGCCCTGCGCCAGGCCGCCGGAGGCGAAAGCGTTCTGCATGACTGTGAAGCCGATCAGCATGACGATCAGCACCAGGCCGCCGATCAGCGTTGGGCCGACGATGTCGTTGGCGAGCGCGCCGGTGACCGCGAAGCCTGCCGCGCAGACCCAGGCGAGCAGCAGAAACCAGGTCGGGATCAGCATGATCGCGCGCTCGTAGCCATGCGTCGAGAGATAGACGACGAGCAGGAGGCCGGCGCCGGCGACGGTGGCGAGCGAGATATGCGCGACGCCGGCGGCGACGGACGGGTCGTACCAGGCGAGCCCGAGCAGCGCGAGCAGGAAGACGACCCAGAGCGCCACGACATGCGAGGCGCGCACATGCCAGCGATTGAGGTTCAGATAGGCGAACAGGAAGACGACCAGCGTGGCGGACAGGATCGTCTCGGCCGCCGCGCGCCAGAAACGGTCGGCCTCCACGCCGACGCCGAAGGCGCGCGCGAAAAAGCCGAAGTCGATGCAGACATAGGCGAAGACCGCCCAGGCGAGCGCAGCGGCGGCCGGAAAGATCACGGCGCTCTTCACAACGACGACGATGGTGAGGAACAGCGCCAGCAGGCCGGAAATGCCGATGACGATGCCCTTGTAGAGCGTCAGGCTCGTCGCGCGGTCCTTGTAGGCGTCGGGATCCCAGAGATAGAGCTGCGGCAGGTTCGGCGTGCGCAATTCGGCGACATAGGTGACGGTGGTGCCGGGATCGAGCGTCACGCGGAAGATGTCAGCGTCCGGGTTCTCTTCCGTCTCGGGCGGAAATCCCTGGCTCGCGGTGATGGCGTTGATGCGGATGGCGCCGAGGTCGGGCCAGATGACGCCCGATCCGACGAGGCGGAAATGCGGGGCGACCAGCAGGCGCTCGACCTGCTCGTCGGTGTCGTTGGTCAGCGCGAAGACGATCCACGAGGGCCGCGCGCCCTCCTGCTTGGCGCGCACCTCGATGCGGCGGACGATGCCGTCGGAACCCGGCGCGGTCGAGACCTGCAATCGGTCGCCCTGGGAGGAATAGGATTCGACGGCGCGCGTGAGGTCGATGGCCTGCGAATCCAGCGGCACGCGTACGGATTCGATTGCGCCGGCCGGCAGAGATGCGGCGGCCAGGACCAGGACGGCCAGAAGCAATCGAAAAAAACGCACGAATTCTCTCTCTCGGGGACGACGGCGGCTACGCGAAAAGCGGACCGCGGGGTGCGCCCTGTTCGTGTCGGAAGTTTGACTGGTAAAGCCTCTCGCGCGCCCGGGCAAGAAGGCGTCACGCGGGCGCGGCGCCGTCGTCATTGCGCGCCCGCAAGCGCGGCGGCAGCGGCGGGTCGTTTTCCAGCACGGCGAACAGCAGATGGTCCTGCCAGCGGCCGTTGATGCGCAGGTAGGACCGCGCCAGCCCCTCGCGCTTGAAACCGGCGCTCTCCAGCACGCGGATCGAGGAAATGTTGGTCGGCAGGCAGGCGGCCTCCACCCGATGCAGCCGCAGGGTCTGGAAGGAATAGGCGACCGCCGCGCGCAGCGCTCGCGACATGTAGCCCTGCCCCGCGTGGTTGACCCCGACCCAGTAGCCGATGGTCGCCGATTGCGCGACGCCGCGCCGGATCTGCCCGATGGTCAGGCCGCCCACGAGCGCCTTGTCGCGCGCGCGAAAGATCAGAAACGGAAAGGCCTCGTCGCGCGCCATTTCCTCGGCATGCCGCTTGACGCGACGGCGGAAGGCGGCGCGGGTGAGATCGTCCGAGGGCCAGACGGGCTCCCAGGGCGTGAGAAAGGAGCGGCTGTGTTCGCGCAGGCGCGCCCAATCCTGGAAATCGGCCATTTCCGCGGGACGGAGGAACACGCCGTCACCGCGCACGAAAGTGCTGTGATCGGTGGTTGGCCCGAGTCGAAACAAGGCCATGGATCAGCCCGTCCTCAAGCGCTCGGCGACGCGGTCCGCCGTCAGGCCCCTTCCCGCCGGCCCCACGACGGCGAGCGTCGGCGCGCTCGACAGAAGTCTGCGGCCGGCGGCGCGCACGTCGGCCAGAGTCAGTCCGTCAATTTCACCGATGATTTCGGAACGCGCAAGAACTCGGCCGAAGATCGAGGTCTGGCGAGCAATCTGGTTGACGCGCGCGGGCGAGGATTCGAGCGTGGCCAGCAGCGAGACCTTCGCCTGCGCCTTGGCCCGGCGCAGCTCGGTTTCGGTCAGATCCGCGGCCGCGGCGGCGAGGCAGTCGACAGCGACGCGCGCCAGTTCCGCCGCGTCGCGCGGATCGGTCGCGGCCTGCAGGCCGAACAGGCCCGTATCGTCGTAGGACCAGTTGAACGTGTCGATCGTATAGGCGAGGCCGCGCTTCTCGCGCACTTCCTGAAAGAGCCGCGAGGACATGCCGCCGCCGACCGCGCCGGAAAACACATGGGCGGCGCAGGCCTGCGCGTCGCGATGACCGACGCTCTCGAAGGCGATGACCACGTTCGCCTGTTCGGCGCCGTGGCGCGACTTCGCTTCGCCGCCGCGATAGCGGGCGGGCTCGTGCGCGGGCGCGCTCGCCTGGGGCATGGCGCCGAACAGGCGCTCGGCGGCGCGCGCGATCTCGTCGTGGCGCACCGCGCCGGCGGCCGAGACGATGAGGGAATTGGCGCCGTAGAAGCGGTCCAGATAGGCGCGGATCATGCCGGCGTCGAACGATTTCACCGTCTTCTTCGTGCCGAGAATCGCGCGGCCGAGCGGCTGGTCGGGATAGGCCGCCCTGTCCATCAGCTCCATCACGAGATCGTCGGGATCGTCCTCGACGGCGGCGATCTCCTGGAGGATGACGTTCTTCTCGCGATCGAGTTCTTCCGCGTCGAAGACGGAGTCGGTCAGGATATCGGCGAAAATCTCGAGGGCGCGGTCGACCTCGCCCGGCAGCAGGCGCGCGAGATAGGCAGTGTGTTCGCTCGCGGTCTCGGCGTTGAGATCGCCGCCGGCTTCCTCGATTTCCGCGGCGATGGCGCGGGCGTCGCGGCTTCGCGTGCCCTTGAAGGCCATATGCTCGATGAGATGCGACAGGCCGTGCTCGGCCGCCGTCTCGTTGCGCGAACCGACCGCGACATAGACCGCGACCGCCGCCGTCTCCGCCCCCTCCATGCGGTCGGTGACGACGCGCAGGCCCGAAGGCAGCGTGCTCGTCTCGACGCTCATGCCGCCGTCAGCGCGCGCGCGCGGGCGCGGATGAAGGTTTCGACCGCGCCGATGTCGTTCTTGACGACGTCGAAGCGCTCCCTGCGCTCCATGATGTCGGCGAGATGCGGCGGCAGCGCGGGATGGACGCCGGTCGAGGCCCTGATCGCGTCCGGGAATTTCGCGGGATGCGCGGTGCCGGCGACGATCATCGGCGTGTGCGGGTGTTTCTCGAGCGCGCGAAAACCGGCGGCGACGCCGACCGCGCTGTGCGGATCGAGAATATAGCCGCTCGCCTTGTAGACGCGCGCGATCTCCTCGGCCGTCTCCTGCTCGCTGACGCTGGCGGCGTCGAAATCGGCGCGGATGGCGGCGAGCGGCTCGGCCGCGATATCGAAAGCCTTCGACTGGTCGAGGCGCGCCATCAAGTTGCGGATGGCGGCGGCGTCGCGCAGATAGGCGTCGAACAGCAGGCGCTCGAAATTCGACGACACCTGAATGTCCATCGACGGCGACTGCGTCGCCTTGACGCCGCGCACCTCATAGCGCCCCGTCGCCAATGTGCGCGCGAGAATGTCGTTCTCGTTGGTCGCGATCACCAGGCGCTCGATCGGCAGACCCATTTCCTTGGCGACGTAGCCTGCCAGAATGTCGCCGAAATTGCCCGTCGGCACGGTGAAGGACACCGGCCGGTGCGGCGCGCCGAGCGCGACTGCGCTCGTGAAATAATAGACGATCTGCGCGACGACCCGCGCCCAGTTGATGGAATTGACGCCGGCGAGGCCGACGTCCTCGCGGAAACGCGCGTCGCGGAAAAGGCCCTTGAGAATGGCCTGCGCATCGTCGAACGTGCCTTCGAGCGCGATGGCGTGGATGTTGGAATCGCCGACCGTCGTCATCTGCCGACGCTGCACGTCCGACACGCGGCCGTGCGGATAGAGGATGAACACGTCGACCTGATCGAGGCCGCGGAAGGCCTCGATGGCGGCGGCGCCGGTATCGCCCGAGGTCGCGCCGACCACGGTCGCGCGCTTGTCGCGCGCCTTCAGGGCGTAGTTCATCAGGCGCCCGAGCAATTGCATCGCCACGTCCTTGAAGGCGAGCGTGGGGCCGTGGAACAGTTCGAGCAGGAAGAGATTGTCGGAGAGTTGCGCAAGCGGCGTCACCGCCGGATGACGGAACGGCCTGTAGGCGTCCGCGATCATCGCCTGCAGATCGTGGCGCGGGATGGCGTCGCCGACGAATGGCGCGATGACGGTCTCGGCGGCGTCCGCATAGGTCCGGCCGGCGAGCCCCGCGATGGTGGAGGCATGCAGGAGCGGATAGGTCTCCGGCAGATAGAGCCCGCCGTCGGCGGCAAGCCCCGCCAGCGCGACTTCGGTGAAATTCAGCGCGGGCGCTTCGCCGCGGGTGGAAATGTAGCGCATGGTCGTCCTGGATTGATCGGGGTGGGGTTTAGCATGGATTAGCGGCGGCGGGACACAGGCTAGGCTCATCCTTGCCCGTCATTCCCGCGAAAGCGGGAATCCAGGGCCGCGACCCCGATCTTCCGTCGTTTTCTTTGGATTCCCGGTCGCGCATTCCGATCTCGCGCCTGCGCGAAATCGGCGCTAGCCGTCCAAGTCGGGAATGCCAGTCCGAATTCGCCCCCACGCCCAAACCCCGAACACCCCCGCCAGCGTCGCCGCCAGCCCGAACCAGGTCCAGGCGTAGGACAGGTGATTGTTGGGTATCTTCAGTTCGGTCGCCCCGCCGTGCGGCCAGCCCCTGGCGGCCGGATCGGCGTCGAGGTCGAGCGCGAAGGGCGCGGCGTCAGTCAGCTTCAGCGCGGCCGCCATCGCGGCGGGATCGCGCGTGTACCACAGGCCCTTCCCCGGTTCGTCGGCGGGCGTGAAGGGATTGCGCTCCTCCGGCGGGCGCATCAGACCCGAAATCTCGACGGCGCCTGCGGGCGGCGCCGTCCGCATCTCCGGCCGGTCCTTCCAGGCGAGCGGCGCGAAGCCCCGGTTGACGAGAACCGCGCCGCCGCCGTCGAGCGCAAACGGCGCCATCACCTGATAGCCGGGCCCCACCGCGCGATCGGCGACGGCGGGCGCCGAGCTGCGGAAGATCAGGATTTCGCCCGGAAGGTAGCGGCCCCTGGCGCGCACATGGCGATAGTCGTATTCGTCGGGCTGAAGCGTCGCCCATTGCGCGGGCGGCGGCAGCGGCGCCGGCGGCTGATGAATGCGCGCGCCGATATTGGCGATCACCTCCTCCTTCCAGGCGAGACGCTGCAACTGCCAGACGCCCAGCGCCACGAGAATGGCGAAGCAGACGGCGGCCGCGATCGACGGGCCGATGAGGCCCCTGCGCCGGACCGTCGCGGGCGCGGCCATCAGCGCTCCAGCCGGCCCTGCTCGGCCCTGTTGGCGAATTGCAGGGCGACCAGCGCGCCCTTCAGCGGGCGCAGCATGCCGAGACAGACGACGAGCGTGAGCGGCAGGAAGATGACGAGGAACACCCACATCGGCGGCTCATAGGCGATTTCGAGCCAGAGCGCCGCGCCGACGATGATGAAGCCGGCGATCAGCATGACGAAAATGGCGGGGCCGTCGCCGGCGTCGGCAAACTTGTAGTCGAGCCCGCAATTCCCGCATTTGTCGGCGATGGTGATGAAACCCTTGAACAGCTTTCCCTCGCCGCAGCGCGGACAACGCCCGCCCATGCCGGTCGAAATGGGCGAGAGCGGCGGGTATTGGTCATAGGCCATAGCGGTCGTCCGGTCGGGCCTCAAAAGAAAAAGGGGCGGCCGAAGCCGCCCCCGGCAAACGTGTCGCCCGGCTCAGTGGCCGTGCGCGATATGCGCGCCCCACGATCCCCAGACGTAGATGCAGGCGAACAGGAACAGCCAGACCACGTCGACGAAATGCCAGTACCAGGCGGCGAATTCGAAACCGAGGTGCTGCTTGGGCGTGAACTGGCCCTTCACCGCGCGGATGAGGCAGACGATCAGAAAGATCGTGCCGACGATGACGTGGAAGCCGTGGAAGCCGGTGGCCATGAAGAAGGTCGAGCCGTAGATCGAATTCTTGAAGGCGAAGGGCGCGTGCGCATATTCGTAGGCCTGCACGCTGGTGAAGATCAGGCCGAGCACGATGGTGGCGAGCAGGCCCTTCTTCAGGCCTTCGCGGTCGTTGTTGAGCAGCGCGTGATGCGCCCAGGTGACGGTCGTGCCCGATGTCAGCAGCAGCAGCGTGTTGAGCAGCGGCAGGTGCCAGGGGTCGAGCACCTCGATGCCCTTCGGCGGCCAGTGCCCGCCGGTGAATTCCACGCGCGAATACTGGATCGCCTCGTTGGTGAACAGGCTCGCGTCGAAGAAAGCCCAGAACCACGCGACGAAGAACATGACCTCCGAGGAGATGAAGAGGATCATGCCGTAGCGGTGCGAGAGCTGCACGACGCGGGTATGGTCGCCGGTCTCGGCCTCGTGGACCACGTCCGACCACCAGGCGATCATGACGTAGAGCACGCCGATCAGGCCCGCGCCGAAGACGTACGGCCCGACATGCAGACCGAACATCTTCAGATTCTTCATCCAGAAGATCGCGCCGACGGCGAGCACGAAGGCCGAGATCGAACCGACGAGCGGCCAGGGGCTCGGGTTGACGAGATGATAATCGTGGTTGGGCTTCGCGTGACCGTCAGCCATCTTCCTTCCCCTTCCGGCCTGTCGGCCGCATGCGACTGTTTAAGTCAGATCCTGGATTTCGGCGCCGTCTGCTCTGCCGAGCGCGCGGGCTTCTTCGATTCGAAAAACGTGTAGGACAGCGTAAGCTGGTCGACCCTCTTCATCGCCTCGTCCTTCTCGAGCGCCGGATCGAGGAAGAAGACGACCGGCCATTCGGCCGTCTCCCTCGGGCCCAGCGTCTGCTCGGAGAAGCAGAAGCAGCTCAGCTTGTCGAAATAGCCGCCCGCCTGATCGGGTGTCACGTTGTAGCTCGCGGTCGCCGACAGCGCGCGGTCGGTCAGGTTGGTCACGCGGTAGAAGACGGTCCTGGTCTCGCCGGTGCGCAGCGTGATCTGCCGCGTCTCCGGCTCGAAGGCCCAGGGAAGGCCGCCCGCGACATTGGAATCGAAGCGAACCGTGAGCGTCCGCTCGCCGGGCGCGGCGGGCGCGGCATAGACGCGCTGGGTCGTGCCGCCATATCCCGTCATCGCGCAGAACATGCGGTAGAGCGGCACGGCGGCGAAGGACAGGCCGAGCATCAGGCCGGCGACGCCAACCGTGATGATCGCCGGCAGACGACGGCTGCGCGCCTTGTTCGTTTCCTGCGCGACGCCGTTCATCAGCCGCCGCCCTTGAGGACGGCCGAGCCTAGCTTGGCGATGGTGACGGCGTAGAACAGCGCGCAGAGCAGCGCGACGGCAAGGCCGATCGCGATGTTGCGCTGGCGGCGGGCCTTCGCCTGCGCGGGCGTCAGCACGACGCCGTTCTCGTTCGAGGGGCGGTGTTCGACGGCGTTCATGACGCAACGCCCAGCGGCTGCAGCACTGCGTGTTCGATCACGATGAAGCCGAACAGCAGGAAGAGATGCAGGATCGAGTAGGCGAACAATTGCTTGGCCGCCTTGTCGTTGTCGCGGCCGTCCGCATCGCGCCAGACGGCGAAGGCGAACCAGAGCATGACGAGGCCGGACACGAGCGCGAGCGCGCCGTAGACGCGTCCCTCGAAGCCGATGGCCCAGGGCGAAACGCAGACGGGAACGAGCAGCAGCGAATAGAGGAAGATTTCCAGCCGCGTGCGGCGCGCGCCCTTCACGTTCGGCATCATCGGCACGCCGGCGCGGCCGTAGTCGCCGCTCTTGAACAGGGCGAGCGCCCAGAAATGCGGCGGAGTCCAGAAGAAGATGATCGAGAAGAGCGCGACGCTCTCCAGGCCGACCGAGCCCGTGGCCGCCGCCCAGCCGATCATCGGCGGGAAGGCGCCGGCGGCGCCGCCGATCACGATGTTCTGCGGCGTCCAGCGCTTCAGCCACATCGTGTAGACGACGGCGTAGAAGAAGATGGTGAAGGCGAGGAGTCCCGCCGCAAGCCAGTTGGTCACGACGCCGAGCGTGAACACGGCGAAGGCCGACAGAGTCAGGCCGAAGGCCAGCGCCTCGCGCGGCGCGATGCGGCCGGACGGAATGGCGCGCGCGCGCGTGCGCGACATGACCGCGTCGATGTCGCGGTCGTACCACATGTTGAGCGCGCCGGACGCGCCCGCGCCGACCGAGATGGCGAGCAGCGCGGCGAAGCCGATCACGGGATGGACATGGGTCGGAGCCGCGACGAGCCCCGCGAGCGCGGTGAGAATCACCAGCGACATGACGCGCGGCTTGAGCAGCGAGACGTAGTCCGCGGGCGCGCCGCCGGTCAGTCCGGCCGCGCCGAACCCGGCTTCCCGCTGCGCTATCGCCGTCACGTCGCTCATGTCGCTTGCTTCATCAACGCTTGCAGGATGCGGCCGGGCGCCCGGCCGCGCCTCGTCTCAGTGGTCGTTGCCGGTGATGCGCGGCAGCGTCTCGAACTGGTGGAACGGCGGCGGCGAGGGCAGCGTCCATTCCAACGTCGTCGCGCCGACGCCCCACGGATTGTCGCCCGCAGCCCGCTTCTTCGCGAAGGCGTCGAGCACGACCCAGAAGAAGCACAGGAGGCTGACGCCGGCGATATAGGTGCCGTAGGAGGACAGATGGTTCCACTGCGCATAGGCGTCCGGATAGTCGATATAGCGACGCGGCATGCCCGACAGGCCGAGGAAGTGCTGCGGGAAGAACGTCAGGTTCACGCCGATGAACAGCAGCCAGAAGTGAAGCTTCGCCAGCGTCTCGTTGTACATGTAGCCGGAAATCTTCGGGAACCAGTAGTAGAACCCCGCGAAGACGCCGAACACCGCGCCCAGCGACATCGTGTAGTGGAAGTGCGCGACGACATAGTAGGTCTCGTGCAGCGCGCGGTCGATGCCGGCGTTGGCGAGCACGACGCCCGTCACGCCGCCGACCGTGAACACGAAGATGAAGCCGATCGCCCAGACCATCGGAGCGCGCAGCGAGATCGAGCCGCCCCACATGGTCGCGATCCAGGAGAATATCTTCACGCCGGTCGGCACCGCGATCACCATGGTCGCGAACACGAAGTAGCGCTGCGTGTTGAGCGACAGGCCGACCGTGTACATGTGGTGCGCCCACACGATGAAGCCGACGAAGCCGATCGCGACCATCGCGTAGGCCATGCCGAGATAGCCGAACACGGGCTTCTTCGAGAAGGTCGAGACGATATGGCTGATCAGGCCGAAGGCCGGCAGGATCAGGATGTAGACTTCGGGGTGGCCGAAGAACCAGAACAGGTGCTGGAACAGGATTGGGTCGCCGCCGTTGGCCGGATCGAAGAAGGCCGTGCCGAAGTTGCGGTCCGTCAGCAGCATGGTGATCGCGCCGGCGAGAACCGGCAGCGACAGCACGAGCAGGAAGGCGGTGACCAGCACGGACCACGCGAACAGCGGCATCTTGTGCAGCGTCATGCCCGGGGCGCGCATGTTGAAGATGGTGGTGATGAAGTTGATCGCGCCGAGCAGCGACGACGCGCCTGCGATGTGCAGCGCCAGGATGATGAAGTCCATCGCCGGGCCGGGGTGGCCGGTGTTGGAGGAGAGCGGCGGATAGAGCACCCAGCCGCCGCCGAAGCCCATCATCCCCGGCGCGCCCTCGAAGAACATCGACATCACGAGCAGCGTGAACGAGGCCGGCAGCAGCCAGAAGGAGATGTTGTTCATGCGCGGGAAGGCCATGTCCGGCGCGCCGATCATCAGCGGCACGAACCAGTTGCCGAAGCCGCCGATCAGCGCGGGCATGACCATGAAGAAGATCATGATGACGCCGTGCGCCGTGATGAACACGTTGTAGAGATTCTTGGCCGCGTCGACCGAATTGTCGCCGTTCAGCAGCTTGGCCAGTCCGGGGAAGATCTGGATGCCGGGGTTGGCCAGTTCGAGGCGCATGCCGAGCGAGAGCAGGAAGCCGACGCATCCGGCCACGACCGCGAAGTAGAGATAGAGCGTGCCGATATCCTTGTGGTTCGTCGAGAACAGGTAGCGGCGCCACCCCGTCGGATGGTCATGCGCGTGGTCGGCGGCGTGGGCGGTATTGGTGGCCATGTGCGGTCTTCCCCAGAATTCGTCGGGCCCGGTCAGCGGCTGGCGTCGGCCAGAGCGACGGCGCGGTCAGCGGCGGAGGCGTATTTCTTCTTCGCGGCGGTGAGCCATTCGGCGTATTTCTGCTCGCTGACGACGCGGAAGACGATCGGCATGAAGGCGTGGTCCTTGCCGCAGAGCTTCGAGCACTGGCCGTAGTAGACGCCTTCCTTCTCGGCCTTGAACCAGGTTTCGTTCAGGCGGCCCGGCACGGCGTCGATGCGGATGCCGAAGGACTGGATGACGAAGGAGTGGATGACGTCGGCGGCGGTGACCTGCACGCGCACCACCTTGTTCACGGGAACCACGGCCTCGTTGTCCACCGACAGAAGGCGCAGATCGCCGGGCTGGAGGTCCTTCTCGTCCTTCATCAGCGAGTCGAAGCCGAAGCCGCCGCCCTCGTCCTTGGGATAGTCATAGGACCAGTACCACTGCTTGCCCGTCACCTTCACCGTCAGGTCGCCCTTGGGCAGCACGAGCTGATGCGACAGCAGGCGGAACGAGGGAACCGCGATCACCACGAGAATGAGAACGGGCACGATGGTCCAGGCCACTTCGAGCAGCGCGTGATGCGTGGTGCGCGAGGGAACCGGGTTCGACTTCTCGTTGAAGCGAACCATCACGTAGAGAAGCAGCGCGAGGACGAAGAGGCTGATGACGACGATGATCGGCATCAGGATGCTGTTGTGGAAGAAATCGATCTCGTGCGCGATCGGCGTTTCGCCTTCGATCAGCTTGATTTGGCCGGGAACCGCGTGCCCGAACACGCCGCCCTCGGCGGCCATGGCGGTCGAGCAGGCCAGCGCGGCCGTGGCGGCCAGTCCGGCCCGGGCGGATTTCGCGGCCCTTGCAACGCCTGAGAAATCGATCATTGCCCTGTCAGCTCCCTTCAAGCGTCCGTTCGTCGCGCTGCGAGGCCTCTCGACCCGTCCCGCGCCTTGTTTCGTTTGTGGCCGAAAGTCCGCGGAATACAATGAAGAATCCGGGCGCAGCTTTTGGCCATTGAACCAGTTAAAATCACAATCGTCCTTGAAGCGCAACACGTACAATCGGCAGCCAGAGCGCCCTCGTCCGCGTCCCCGGCGCTTGACAGGGTCGCCCCGTTTGTTACCCAGCCCTGTGCGGTCGCAGCGTCGCGCGCGGGTCCTCGGGGACGCTGCAAACGCGCGCTTCCGCTTTGCGTTTGCGTCCGGCGATCCGCGTTCCCACTGAAACGATAGGGCGAGCGAAGCGCGCATGATTCCGACCAAGACCTTCAAGTCGCTCGCTGGCGCGGCGGCCAGCGCCGTCGCCCTGCTGGCGGGCGCGCTCGTCCTGCTGGCAGGCGCCTTCGTCCTGTCACCCGGCGCGCGCGCGCAGGGCGGCGGCGCGCCCCCGCCCGACGAGACGCAGCGGCGCGCCAAGTTCAGCGACTGGGAACTGCGCTGCGAGACGCCGCCCGGCGCCTCCAAGGAGCAATGCGCCCTGCTTCAATCTGTCGCAGCGGACGACAAGCCCAACATCAATCTGGTGGTGATCACGCTCAAGACCGCCGACGGCAAGAGCCGGCTGCTGCGCGTGATCGCGCCGCTCGGGGTCCTGCTGCCCAACGGGCTCGGGCTCAAGATCGACCAGACCGACATCGGCCGGGCCGGTTTCGTGCGCTGCCTGCCGACCGGCTGCGTCGCCGAGGTCATCATGGACGACAAGCTCGTCGAGCAGATGAAGACCGGCAAGACGGCGACATTCATCATCTACCAGACGCCCGAGGAAGGGGTCGGCATTCCGCTCAACCTCGCGGGATTCGCGCCGGGGTTCGACGCCCTGCCCTGAGCGGCGCGGCCGAACGCTGGCCTGAAGCGGCGCCACGGGCTATACAGCGGGCGCAGTTGGGAGTTTCGAACATGCGCGTTGAATTCTGGGCGCGGCCGGTCCGTGGGATTTCGGCGATCGCCGCAGCAATGGCGGCGGGCCTCGTTCTGGCCGGATGCGGCGGCCCGGCCGGTTCGGTCGCCGGCGGCGATCCGGACCCGGTCTCGACCAAGCTCGGCAACCTGCTCGCCTTCAATTCCACGACCGCGCCGCCGCTGCCGAACAAGAACCAGGGCGCACGAATCGATTGCCCGGTGGTGCAGATCGAGCCCGGCATGTCGGCTTTCCGCGTCGGCGGACCGGATTCCTCGACCGTGCGCTACCAGATCGCCATCGGCGACGTGGCGCGCGACTGCTCCCAGTCGAACGGGCAATTGCTCGTTCGCGTCGGGGTCGAGACGCGCACGGTGGTCGGGCCCGCCGGCGGCCCCGGGACCTACACCGCGCCGCTGACCGTGGCGCTGCGCCGCACCGGCGACGAGAAGGTGCTGGCCTCCAAGACCTATACGGTCGGCGGCGCCGTCGGCTCGACCGGCAACGCCATCAACGCGCTGATCGCCGAGCCGCTTGCCGCGCCCTTCATCAACGAGCGCGCGGCCGACGACTACGAGATCGTGCTGTCGATCGGCAAGGGC
>JBDHTL010000058.1:0-20992 GCA_039808645.1 Rhodoblastus sp.
GGCTTGCGGAGGCGGCGGCCGGAAAACCGGCGGCGGCGGCCTCAGGCCCGGAGCGGGTTGGCCGGCCGGACGGGCCGCAGGCGGCGGGGGCGGCGCAATGTCGGGCTTGGGCGCCGGCGGGACCTGAAGGTCGGGCTTCGTCGGCGGCGCAACCGGAGGCTCGGGCGCGGCCAAGGCGGCGGCAAGCTTCTCGAGGTCGAGTTCCGGCGGCAGCGAGGGCCTGGGTTGCGCAGGCTTGATGTCCGCAGGTTTGGTTTCCGCGGGCTTGGCTGGCCCGGCTGCGGCCACCGGCTCGGGCTTCGCCGGCTCGGGCTTGACCGATTCAGGCTTGGCCGGCTCGACCTTGACCGGCTCAGGCTTGGCGACCGGGCTCGCGGCCGCGGGTTTCGCCTCCGCAGGTTTCGCCGCGGCCTCGAGCGGCTTCGGCTCCTCGCGTTTCGTCTCGACAGGCGCGGGCTCGGCCGGTTTCGCGGATTCGGAGGCCGCATCCGGCCGCCGCCCGCGCGAAAACAGGTCGGGCAGGCGGGAGGGACGCGCGGGCGCGAACGGCGGCGCGGCGGCGGGTTCGGGCGCCGGCGGCTCCGGCGGCGCGACGGGTTCGGGGGCGAGGGGGCGGACGGGTTCGGTCGCGGGCGTCTCGCCGCTCGCCCAGGCGGGGGCGCCGGCCTCGCGCTCGCGCGTCGTGCGCGCTTCGCCGCGCACGATCGCCGGCTCGATCACCACGTCGGTCGGGCCGCCGATCATGATCAGATGTTCGACATTGTCGCGGCGCACGATGATCAATTGCCGGTCGCCGCCGATGTCGTGCGTGTCCACCACGCCGAGCCGCTGCTGGCGGGCGCGGCCGGAACTGGCGCGAATGCGGCCGCCGCGCAACGCTCGGTAGATCATCGTCACCAAGGCGAGGCCCAGCAAGATCAGGACCGCTGCGATGGCGTACGCCCACCAGGAAGGCTTGTCCGCCAGAAATGTGCTCATGGAACCCATGATCTACTTAAACCCTGCCGCGCCCGGGAAAGGCGCACTTCACAGAATAACATGACGAGCGGCCGCCCCGCCCAGAAGGTTAATGCATGGTTAACGAACGTCTGCGCATATAGGGACGTTCCCGCGGAACGGCGATTGCCTTGGCGCCCGGTCCGCCCCATCCTCTTGCGAATCGGGCCGCAGCCGTGGATTTCACGGGCGCGCGCCGCCTAAGAAGACCGTCGTTCATGAGCGAGACCCCGATCACCGCCATCGACCGCAGCGAACGGACGGGCAGTCCCGGTCTCGTCCTGCTGCTGGCCGCCGCGCTGGTGGCGGCGGCCGCCGCCTTTTCCTTCCTGCCGCAGGAACACGCCAGCCGCCTGATCATGGCGCTGCTGGCCGTGCTCGCCATGGTCGGCGTGCTCGCGCTGTTCGCCTATGCGGTCGGCTTTCTTCAGTTTTCCGGCCAGTCCGTCAAGAACGACATCACCAAGGTGATCGCCGACACCGGCTCCGACGGCCTTCTCGTCACGGAAGGGGATTCGCGGGTCATCTACGCCAACGAGTCCTATCTCGCCCTGTCCGGCGCGCACGGACTTGCGGATTTGCGGACGATCGAGCGGCTTTTTTCCGGAGCGCCGGAGGTTTCCGAATCCATCTATCGCCTCGCCCAGGCGGCGCGCGAAAACCGCAGCGCGGTGGAGGAGGTGCGCCTGGCCGCCCCGCTGGCCGGCCAGTCCGGGGTCGGTTGGTACCGCATCCGCGTCCGGCCGCTCGACCGGCTCGGCGCCAAGCGGGCGACGCTATGGTCGGTCGCCGACATCACGCGCGAGCGTGAGCGGCACGAGAATGTCTTCCAGGAGCTGCAGCACGTCATCGACTTTCTGGACCACGCGCCGGCCGGCTTCTTCGCGGCCGATCCGAGCGGCGTCGTCACCTTCATGAACGCCACGCTCGCCCAGTGGCTCGACTACGATCTCGCCCAGGTCGGCTCCGGCGGGATGAAGCTGTCGCAGCTCGTCGCAGGCTCGGGGGCGGCCCTGCTGGAAGTCGTCTCCGGCGGGCCGGGCGAGGTGCGCACGGAGCAGATCGATGTCGACTTCAAGCGGCGCGGCGGGCAGCGCCTGCCGGTGCGGCTCGTCCATCGCATCGCCTATTCCAGCGACGGCCAGCCCGGCCAGTCGCGCACGCTGGTGCTGACGCGCTCGTCCGGCGAGGAGCCCGCCGAAGATATCCGGGCGGCCGAGGCGCGGTTCGCGCGCTTCTTCAATTCGACGCCGATGGCGATTGCGGTGCTCGACGCGCGGGGCGGCGTGAAACGCTCGAACGCCGCCTTCGCCAAGCTCATGCCCGCGGCGCTGAAGGGCGCGGACGGCGCGCGCTCGATCTTCGCCGGCCTTGCCGAGCGCGATTCCGCCGCCGTGCGCGGCGCGCTGGAGGCGACGCTCGCCGGCCAGGCCGACCCCGCGCCGCTCGACATCGGCACGGAGGGCGGGACGGCGGCGCGGCTGTTCTTCGCGCCGGCCGAGGATGTCGGCGAGGCCGGCGGCGTCATGCTGACCGCGCTCGACACGAGCGAGCAGCGCACGCTGCAGGAGAATTTCGCGCAGTCGCAGAAGATGCAGGCGATCGGCCAGCTCGCCGGCGGCGTGGCGCACGACTTCAACAACGTGCTTACTGCGATCATCGGCTATTCCGACCTGCTGCTCGCCAACCACCGGCCGACCGATCCGTCCTTCCAGGACATCATGCAGATCAAGCAGAACGCCAACCGCGCGGCCGGCCTCGTGCGCCAGTTGCTGGCGTTCTCGCGCCGGCAGACCCTGCGCCCGCAGGTGCTGCAGGTCGACGACATGCTGTCCGACCTGCAGATGCTGATGCGGCGTCTGGCCGGCGAAAAGGTGGCGCTCGAACTCAAGCACGGGCGCGACCTGTGGCTGGTGAAGGCCGACCTCAACCAGCTCGAACAGGTCGTAGTCAATCTCGTCGTCAATGCGCGCGACGCCATGCCCGACGGCGGCAAGATCGCGCTGCGCACGAAGAACGTGGCGCCGGCCGAATGCGCCGCCTTCAAGGAGCCGATGCTCGCGCCGGCCGAATACGTGCTGCTCGAGGTGAGCGACACCGGCACGGGCATTCCGCCGGAACTGCGCGAGAAGATTTTCGAGCCCTTCTTCACCACCAAGGAGGTCGGCAAGGGCACGGGCCTCGGCCTGTCGATGGTCTACGGCATCGTCAAGCAGACCGGCGGCTTCGTCTTCGTCGATTCGACCGTCGGCAAGGGGACGGTCTTCCGCATCTTCCTGCCGCGCCACATTCCCGACGCCGCCGAACTCGCGCCGAAGGCGGAGGCCGCCAAGCCCGCCGCCGACCTGACCGGGCAGGGCGTGATCCTGCTGGTGGAGGACGAGGACGCGGTGCGCGCCTTCGGTTCTCGCGCGCTTTCCGCGCGCGGCTATACGGTTCTGGAGGCCGCGAGCGGCGCCGAGGCGCTGCAGGTGGTGGAAGAGAACGACGGCAAGGTCGATCTCATCGTCTCCGATGTCGTCATGCCCGAGATGGACGGCCCGACCATGTTCGGCGAATTGCGCAAGCGCGGCGTCAAAGCAAAGGTGATTTTCGTCTCCGGCTATGCGGAGGAAGCCTTCTCGAAGAACCTGCCCGAAGGCGAGGCCTTCGGATTCATGCCGAAGCCGTTCACGCTGAAGCAGCTGATCGAGACGGTGAAGGAGAACATGGGGTAGGGGGTGCGTTGGCCGTCATTGTGAGCGCGGCGAACCAATCCAGAGCCGGGTTGCGACTCTGGATTGCTTCGTCGCTTCGCTCCTCGCAATGACGGTCGCAGTCCTCTACGCCGCCTCCATCTCCTTCTTCGCTTGCGCGCTCGCAGGCGGGTTCGACAACCGCAGCACGCCGTCCTCGACTGCGCCATAGCGCAGCGACAGAAGGTCCTTCGCGTAGTTCTGATAGAGCTTCCACGGTTTTCTCGCGCCCTGCTTTGGAAGCTGGTCGATCACGCGCTGGAAATAGCCGCTGGAGAAATCGACGAAGTGCTCGACCGGCATGTCCGGATCGTCGTTGTGGGCGACGACGATCTTCTGGCCTTTCGCATCCATCAGATTGAGAATGCGGCAGACGTATTCGCCGATAAGATCGGCCTTCAGCGTCCACGAGGCGTTGGTGTAGCCGAAGGTCGCCGCCATGTTCGGCACGTCGGAGAACATCATGCCCTTGTAGTTGAGCGTCTTGCAGGGCTCGACGGTCTGGCCATCAACCGTGAGGCTTGCGCCGCCGAGCATCTGCAATTGCAGCCCGGTCGCGGTGACGATGACGTCGGCCTCGATCTCGCGGCCGCTCGCCAGCCGCAAGCCCTTTTCCGTGAAGCGTTCGATGCCGTCCGTCGCAACCGACGCGCGGCCTTGCCGGATCGCGTCGAACAGATCGCCGTCGGTGATGAGGCACAGACGCTGGTCCCACGGGTTGTAGCGCGGCGTGAAGTCCTTCTCGATGTCGTAGCCCGCAGGCAATTGCTCGCGCACGAGCTTCAGGAGATAGGCCTTCACCTTCTCCGGCTTGCGCTTGCAGAGATTGTAGAAATACATGCCGAAGGCGACGTTCTTCCAGCGCACGAGCTGATAGGCGGCCTTGGCCGGCAATTTCTCGCGCAACCAGTCCGCGACCGCGTCCTTCGAGGGGCGGGCGACGACATAGGTCGGCGAGCGCTGCACCATCGTGACATGCGCCGCCGTCTTCGCAATTTCCGGCACAAGCGTCATGGCGGTCGCGCCGGAGCCGATGACGATGACGCGCTTTCCGGAATGGTCGAGGTCGTCGGGCCAGGCCTGCGGATGCACGATGCGGCCGGCAAAATCGCTCATGCCCGCGAAAGCCGGGAGATAGCCGTGGTCGTAGCGGTAATAGCCCGAGCACATGTAGAGGAAGCCGCAGGTATAGCTCCTGCGCCCGTCCGCTGTGTCGACCTCGACCGTCCAGCGCGCATCGGCGCTCGACCAGGCGGCCGAGACCATGCGCTGCGAATAGCGGATCTTGCGATCTATGCCGTTCTCGCGCGCGGTGTCCTCGATGTAGCGCAGGATGGACGGCCCGTCGGCGATCGCTTTCGGGTCGGTCCACGGCTTGAACGAATAGCCGAGCGTGAACATGTCGGAATCCGAGCGGATGCCGGGATAGCGGAAGAGATCCCAGGTGCCGCCCTTGCGCTCGCGCGCCTCGATGATCGCATTGCTCTTGTTGGGGCAGAGCTTCTGCAGCCAGTAGCCGGCGCCGACGCCCGACAGTCCGGCGCCGACCACGAGCACGTCGAAATGTTCGGTCATGCGATTGTCTCCCGCCGGATGAAGCATAAGGCGAGAAGCGAATAGCGAATAGCGATTAGCGAATAGCGAATAGCGAATGGGGAATGTCGGCTCCAGCTGCTACTCGCTATTCTCTATTCGCTTCCTCTTCCTCGTCTGAGGCGTTTCGCGCGGGCCTTCGATCAGGCGCACGATCATGCCCCACCAGGTGCGCACGTCCTGCTGGGTGAGCTGCATGCGATGGAACATGTTGCGCAGGTTGCGCTGCATGACCGGGCGCTTTGAAACCGGGCGGAAGAAGCCGCGCTCCTCGAGGCGGCCTTCGAGAAACTCGAAGAAGGAGAGCGTCATCTCGCGCTGCGCGGGCGGGGAGCGCTCGACGATGTCGAACGGCGCGATCTGGCCGTGCGCGGCGGAGAAATATTCGTAGGCCGACAGCAGCACCGCCTGCGCGAGATTGAGCGAGGCGTAGGCCGGATTGACGGGAAAGGTCAGGATGGCGTCGGCCAGCGCCACGTCGTCATTGTCGAGGCCCGTTCGCTCGGGGCCGAACAGGATGCCGTGCTTCTCGCCGGCCGCGATGCGCGCGGCCGTCGCGCCCATCGCCTCGCGCGGCAGCAGGATCGGCTTGGCCTGGCCGCGTTCGCGGGCGGTCGCGGCGTAGACATGGTTGAGGTCGGCGACGGCCGCCTCCACGCTGTCGAACAGTTTCGCCTTTTCCAGCAGATGCACGGCGCCCGCGGCGGCCGCGTAGGCGCCCTTGCGATAGGCGCCGGTGCGCGGCCAGCCCTCGCGCGGGCTGACGAGCCGCAGGTCGGCGAGGCCGAAATTGGCCATGGCGCGGGCGCACATGCCGATGTTGACGGCAAGCTGCGGGCGCACGAGCACGATCGCCGGCCCGCCCTCGCGGGGCGCCCTTGTGGAATCCGTGCCGGCGCCGGTCATGAATCGCGTTCCATGCGCTTCTTTAGCGCCTCGGGGCGCGGCAGGGGAGGGCGCCGCATTCCGCTTTGGCGCGAAACCGGCTATTGGGTCGCCCCATGTCCCGTCCGCGCATCCTGACCTTCGATTCCGGCCTCGGCGGCCTCACGGTGTTCCGCGAGATCGCGAAGCTGATCCCCGAGGCCGATCACGTCTACGCGGCCGACGACGCCGGCTTTCCCTACGGCGACTGGACCGCGGACGATCTCGTCTGGCGGGTGGTCGCCGTCATGCGCCGGCTGATCGCCGGTTTCGATCCGCATGTCGTCTGCATCGCCTGCAACACGGCCTCCACGCTCGTTCTGCCGCACCTTCGCGCCGCATTTCCGGACCTGCCCTTCGTCGGCACGGTGCCGGCGATCAAGCCGGCGGCCGGCCGCTCGCGCTCGCAGATGATTTCCGTGCTGGCGACGCCCGGCACGGTCGCGCGCGACTATACGCGCGACCTTGTGCAATCCTTCGCCGCGCATTGCCGGGTGCAGCTCGTCGGCTCGAAGAGCCTCGCGCGGATCGCGGAGGATTTCATGCACGGGCGGGCCGCGCCGGACGCCGCCATCGCGGCGGAAATCGCGCCGTGCTTCGTGCAGGACGGCGCGCGCCGGACGGACGAGATCGTGCTGGCCTGCACGCATTATCCGCTGCTGACGGCGCATTTCGAACGTCTCGCGCCCTGGCCGGTCGAATGGATCGATCCGGCGCCGGCGATCGCGCGCCGCGTCGAATTCGTTCTGCGCGAACGGCCTTTCGAGCATACCGACCTGCGCGCGAGCGATCCGCAGTGGCGCGCCGTCTTCACGTCGGGCGCCGCGCCTGACGCCGGTCTTGCCCGTGCGCTCGAAGGTTTCGGGTTGAGCGGCGGCGCGTTCGCTGCCATGCCCGTAGAGCGGGTCAGGGCCTGAGCCCGCGCGTTTCGCGCGCGCGGGCGTCCATCCTATCATCGGATCCGGCGAAACCGCGCAGACGGGATCGGGAGGACATGGCCTACATCAATTCGGACGGCGCACGAATCTACGCCGAGGAATCGGGACGCGCGGGAACGCCGATCGTCTTCGTGCACGAATTCGCCGGCGATTGCCGCAACTGGGAACGGACCGCCGCCCATCTGGCGCGGACTCACCGCTGCGTGGCGTTCAACGCGCGCGGCTATCCGCCGTCCGACGTGCCCACCGACCCGGCGCTCTACAGCCAGCGCTACGCGGTCGAAGACATCCGCGCCGTGCTCGATCATTTCGGTTTCGCGCGCGCGCACATCGTCGGCCTGTCGATGGGCGGATACGCGACCGTCAACTTCGGTATCGCGCATGCCGACCGCGTGCTTTCGCTCACCGTCGTCGGCGCAGGCCACGGCTCGGACCCGACGACGCGCGACACGTTCCTGAAGGAAAGCGCGGCGATGGTGGAACGACTGGAAACGCAGGGCATGGCCGGGATGGGCGAGTATATGCAGAGCCAGGTGCGCGGGCGCTTCCGGGAGCGCGATCCGCGCGGCTTCGCGCGCTTTCTCGCGCAGCTGCAGGACCATTCCGCCGTCGGCACGGCGCTGACCGCGCGCGGCTGCCAGTTGAAGCGCAAGACGATCTACGAACTGGAAGAAGGATTGCGGAAGATTTCCGCGCCGACGCTGATCGTGACCGGCGACGACGACGAAGCCTGCATCGACCCCGCGCTCTTCATGAAACGCAGGATCCCCGACGCGCGGCTGTGGATCGTTCCGCGCACGACGCACAACGTCAATCTGGAGGAGCCGGACCTCTTCGACCGCGTCGTCGGCGACTTCATCGCGGAGGTCGACAGCGCGCGTCAGGCGCCGATCTAGATTTCGGCCTCGCCATTCGCCGCGCGGGCTCTAAAATCGCATCACACGATCATCGGGAGAGAAACATGCCGCTCAACAAGGGTTTCGTTCTGGCCTCGCGTCCGCAGGGCGCGGCGACCGAGGACAATTTCAAGTTCTTCGAAAAGGAAACGGCCGCGCCCGGACCGGGTCAGGTGCTGATACGCAATCTCTGGCTATCGCTCGACCCCTACATGCGCGGGCGCATGGACGAGGGCAGGTCCTACGCCGGCAACCAGCCGCTCAATGAACCGATGATCGGCGGCACGGCGGGCGAGGTCGTCGCGTCTAACGATCCGAACTTCAAGCCGGGCGACAAGGTCGTCTCCAACAACGGCGGCTGGCAGCTCTATTCCATCCAGAATCCGGCGCTGCTGCGCAAGGTCGACGACAGCAAGGTTCCGCTGCAGGCTTTCGTCGGGCCGCTCGGCATGCCCGGCGTCACGGCATGGGTCGGCGTCAACCGCATCATCATGCCGAAGGCCGGCGAGACCGTCGTTTGCTCGGCGGCGACGGGCGCGGTCGGCACGGTGGTCGGCCAACTCGTGAAAGCCAAGGGCGCGCGCGCCGTGGGCATCGCGGGCGGGCCGGACAAGTGCAAATTCGCGGTCGAGGAACTGGGTTACGACGTCTGCGTCGATCACAAGGCGCCCGATTTCGCCGAACAGTTCAAGAAAGCGACGCCCGACGGCGTCGACGGCCTGTTCGAGAATGTCGGCGGCCAGCCCTTCGCGCTGACCATGAACCGGATGAACGATTTCGGCCGCATCGCCATCTGCGGCCTGATCGCCTCCTACGAGGGCGCCGAGAAGACGACGCTGTCGGACATGCGCCTGATGCTCATGCGGCGCCTGAAGATGCAGGGCTTCATCGTGTCCGAATTCCTGTCCGATTGGCCGGCGGCGCTGAGCGAACTCGTGACGCTCGCCTCGACCGGCAAGCTGAAATGGCGCGAGACGATCGCGGAAGGCGTCGAGAAGGCGCCCTCGGCATTCCTCGGCATGCTCAAGGGCAAGAATTTCGGCAAGCAGCTGGTGAAACTGTTCTGAGGCGCCGGAGAGGGGCGCCTGTTCAGCGCCCCTTTTCCATCGAGGTCATCTCGGCGGCGAATTTCACCCAGGGCTGGGCGGAGCGCGTCCAGATCTGCATGGTCGGCTTGACGGCGGACGGGTCGTCGAGCGTGCCGGCCTTCAGCACGGCCGCGCCCGGCCGGCCGCTCGATTCGCTCAAGATCGAGGAGCCGCATTTTGGGCAGAACGAGCGCTTGAGCGTGTTGCCGCTGTCGGCCTTGTCGTCGAAGGCGGCCAATTCGCCGCCCGAAAAATCGAGGTCGGCGCGCTGGACGACGAGGTTGGTGGAAAAGGCCGAGCCCGACGCCTTCTGGCAATGGGTGCAGTGGCAAACCACCGTCAGCGCCGGCTCGGTCTTGAGCGTGTAACGAATATTGCCGCACAGGCAGCCGCCTGAAGTCGCCATCGGTTCCTCCATATGTTTCCGCATCCTGCCGGGGCCGATGGTTGGGCGTCAATCGGCCCGCGCGTTGACATTCCCCGGCGGCCCGCCTATTGAACCGCGGTCCGCGCCTCGGCCCTCGCCGGGGCGCGTTCGTTCGCACCCGTGGCTGCTCCCGTTTCCATTCGTGAGAGGTGAGCGACCTGTCGATTCCCATGCGGGAATAGAGGAGGGCGCGTTCTTTCGCCGGGCCGAAAGGCCCCAGCGGCGAAAGGATCGCGGTTCGGCGAGACGCCCCTGAGGGCGTACTTGCGCCCTGGTCCTGTCGTCGCGCCCGAACAGGACAGATCGGAACCGCACATGACGAAGCGCGCAGAATCCAAGTACAAAATCGACCGCCGCATGGGCCAGAACATCTGGGGCCGTCCGAAGTCCCCGGTGAACCGCCGCGAATACGGCCCCGGCCAGCACGGCCAGCGCCGCAAGGGCAAGCTCTCGGACTTCGGCACGCAGCTGAAGGCCAAGCAGAAGCTCAAGGGCTATTACGGCAATATCTCGGAGCGCCAGTTCCGCAAGTACTACGAAGAAGCGATCCGCATGAAGGGCGATTCGGGCGACAACCTGATCGGCCTGCTGGAGCGCCGCCTCGACGCCGTCGTCTATCGCGCCAAGTTCGTGCCGACGGTGTTCGCCGCCCGCCAGTTCGTCAACCACGGCCACGTCAAGGTCAACGGCCGCCGCGTCAACATCGCCTCCTACCAGGTGAAGGTCGGCGATGTCGTCGAGATCAGGGAAGCCTCGCGCCAGCTGGTCATCGTGCTGGAATCGCAGGGTCTGGCCGAGCGCGACGTGCCGGATTTCTACGAGGTCGACCATTCCAAGGGCGTGGCCAAGCTGAGCCGCATCCCGCTGCCGAGCGAAGTGCCCTATCCCGTGCAGATGGAGCCGAACCTCGTCATCGAATTCTATTCGCGCTGATCGTTTCGCGCATACGCCTGCAATCGAAGCAGCCGGACCTCTGGATCCGGCTGCTTTTTTTTTAAGGCGCGACGATCCGCAGATCCGGAAATCGCAAGTCGGGCGCCGCGGAAGCCGGCGCTTCTTGCGTTCGATCAACGACGCGATCTTTGACAAATAGCAAATTCCCGGCCGCTGAATTTCAACCGGAGACGGGAATCATGTGGCGTCTGGCGCTTCTTCTTTGGGTCATGGGCGGGACCGTGCTCGCCGGCGTTCTTGTCGTGGTCGTCCTGCTGACGCCCTCGCTCGCCCCCATGAAATTCATTCCGATCGCCGCCGCTCTCGGGGCGATCATCGCCATTCCGCCGGCCTTCATGGCCGCCAAGGCGATCGCCGCGCGGACCCGTGAAGCCTAGGCTTCCGGCGATTTCAACTGCCCGAGGAAATGCGCGAAACGCATGAGCCCCTCGGGCCACGGCCCGTGCCCGCTGTCGGGGTTGATATGGCCGGACTCGCCGGCGTCGACCAGGGTCGCGCCGAGAGCCGACGCGCGCTCGGTCGATTCCTCGTAGGTCGCGTAGGAATCGTTGCGACTGGCGACCAGCAGGCACGGGAAATCGGCCCGCCGCTGCGGCCGGCGCCCGAAGGCAGGATCGACGTCTTCCAGCGTCAACAGGACGCGCGGCGAAGCGGGCGCGACGAGCATCGCCGCCGCCACCTTGTTCAGATCGGCCCCGATCAGGCAGGCCGTGACCGCGCCCATCGAATGGCCGACGAGAACCACGGGGCGCGTCGCGGCCGCCACGGCCTCCTGGATGCGGTCGGCCCATTCGACGAACCTCGGGCGGTCGAAATCGCGCTGCTCGACGCGCCGGGCGGTCGAGAGCTTCTGCGCCCAGCGGTTGTACCAGTGATCGGGCGTCCCGCCGCCCATGCCGGGCAGGATCAGAATATCGCATTCGGATGCGCGCATGAGACGTGTCTCTCGCAGGTTGCCGAAGAAATCCGGATTGATCTCCTCGCGCCGAGACGCGCCGCATTGCGGCGCTCCTCGGCATGCGGGACCAATGCGGCCATCCGCCCGGCCCTCATTCTGCGAAGCAGGCGTCTCGCAGGACAGGGGCGCCGAAATCGTTCTTCAGCAACCTGCTAGAACACGCCGCCGAAAAGCGAAAGCCGTTTTTCGCGGACGGCGCGCAGAGCGATCCGGCGAAAAAACAAGCGGTTCGAGCCGAGCCAAGACCTTGCCCGCGAATGGTCGCGTGGCCGCCGCTTTTGCGCCTTGCTGGATTCGGACAGTCCCGCCGCAAATCAAACGAAGCGGAGGATACCGATGGCGCGATTTGAAGGGGGGTGTCTGTGCGGCGCGGTGCGCTTCATCTGCGAGGGCGACCCGCTCTCCCAGGGCGCATGCCATTGCCGCGACTGCCAGTACATGGCCGGCGGCGGCGCGGCGCATGGGCTGGTCCTGCTCACCGACCTCGTTCAGATGACCCAGGGGGCGCCGGCGGCCTACGCGAAACTGTCGGACGCCGGGAACCGCGTGACCCGTTTCTTCTGCGAGACCTGCGGGACGCAGTTATTCCTGCGCAGCGCGGCGCATCCGGACCGCACGACCGTCAATGCCGGCGCGCTCGACGAAACGGCTTTCTACGCGCCGCACGGCCATGTCTGGGTGGAAAGCGCGCCGCGCTGGCACCGGCTGGAGGCCGACCTGTCGCGGCTGCTGTGGGAGGCGGCTTGAGCAGGCAGTCGGCGTTCGGCAGTCGGCAATCGAGCCGACTGCCTGATGCCGAATGCCTAGGCCCTCAGTCTTCCATCTTGCCGATGTGCTTCTGGGCGTAGAGCTGGACGCCGACCTGCTTGATCAGCTCCTGCTGCGTTTCGAGAAAGTCGATGTGCTCCTCCTCGTCGTGGGCGAGTTCCTCGAACAGGTTCTTCGAAACGCGGTCGTTGACCGACACGCAATATTGCGCGGCTTCGAGATAGAGGGCGCGGGCGCCGATCTCGGCGGCGAGATCGGCCTTGAGGATTTCCTCGATGTTCTCGCCGATGCGGAGCGGGTCGAGGCTCTGCATGTTCGGAAAGCCCTCGAGGAAGAGAATGCGCGCGACGAATTTGTCGGCATGCTCCATTTCCTCGATGGATTCTTCGCGCCATTTCTTGGCGAGATCCTTGTAGCCCCAATTGTCGAGAATGCGGTAGTGCAGCCAGTACTGGTTGATCGCCGTCAACTCGCTTCGCAGGCCGCGGTTGAGATATTCGATGACCCTGTCGTCGCCCTTCATGTGTCGCTCCTCGTGAAAACCTCTTGGATGGAACTCTATGCCGCGGCAACGCCCGCAGCGCTGTCCGCGCAGGGACAGGCGTCGGGCGTGCAGGCGCAATCGATGTCGCGCTGTTCGCGCAGGACGGCGGCGATCGTCTGCGCACAGCGTCCGCATTCCGGCTTGCAGCCGAGCGCGCCGTAGACCTCGAGCACGCGCAGCGGACGGTCCGCCGCGGCGGCGGCGCAGGCGCGGATGGCGCGGTCGGTCAGGCGGTTGCAGGAACACAGGATCATGGGCCGGACGCTTCTTCTCTCGAGAAGATAACGCGTCCGGCGGATTTGTCAGTCCGCCATCCCCGGATTTACTCCAGTTCCAGTTACGCCCGCCCGAACACCCGCCGGAAAATCGTGTCGACGTGCTTGGTGTGGTAGCCGAGGTCGAAGAGTTCCTCGAGTTCGGCGTCCGACAGTTTGGCGGACACGTCCTTGTCCTTCTTCAGCAGCGTCAGAAAGTCGCCTTCGCCGCGCCAGACCGGCATGGCGTTGCGCTGGACATAGGCATACGAGTCTTCGCGCGAGACGCCCTTCTGGGTCAGCGCCAGAAGCACGCGCTGCGAATGCACCAACCCGCCGAGGCGGTCGAGATTCTTCTGCATGTTGGCGGGATAGACGAGCAGCTTGTCGATCACGCCCGTGAGGCGCACGAGCGCGAAATCGAGTGTGACCGTCGCGTCCGGGCCGATCATGCGCTCCACCGACGAATGCGAGATGTCGCGCTCGTGCCAGAGCGCGACGTTCTCCATCGCCGGGATCGCCATGCCGCGCACGAGACGGGCGAGGCCGGTGAGGTTTTCGGTCAGCACCGGATTGCGCTTGTGCGGCATGGCCGAAGAGCCTTTCTGGCCCTCGGAGAAGAATTCTTCCGCTTCCAGAACTTCGGTGCGCTGGAGGTGGCGGATTTCGATCGCCAGCCGCTCGACGCTCGAGGCGATGACGCCGAGGGTGGCGAAGAACATGGCGTGCCGGTCGCGCGGGATCACCTGGGTGGAGGTTGGCTCCGGCTTCAGGCCGAGGCGCTTCGCCACATGCTCTTCCACGCGCGGATCGATATTGGCGAAAGTGCCGACGGCGCCGGAGATCGCGCAGGTCGAAATTTCCTCGCGCGCGGCGATCAGGCGCTGCTTGCAGCGCGCAAATTCCGCATAGGCCTGCGCCATCTTCAGGCCGAAGGTGACGGGCTCGGCGTGGATGCCGTGCGAGCGGCCGATGGTCGGCGTCATCTTGTGCTCGAAGGCGCGGCGCTCGATGGCGGCCAGCAGGCCGTCCATGTCCTTCAGGAGAAGGTCTGCGGCGCGCTGCAATTGCACGGCCAGGCAGGTGTCGAGCACGTCGGACGAGGTCATGCCCTGGTGCACGAAGCGCGAATCCGGGCCGATGAATTCGGCGAGATGCGTCAGGAAGGCGATGACGTCGTGCTTGGTGACGCGCTCGATCTCGTCGATCTTGTCGACATCGAAGGTGGCGGCAGACCCCTTCTCCCAAATATTCTTTGCCGCTTCCTTCGGGATCACGCCGATCTCGGCGAGCGCCTCGCAGGCATAGGCCTCGATCTCGAACCAGATGCGGAAGCGGGTCTGCGGCTCCCAGACGGCGACTATTTCGGGGCGGGAATAGCGGGGGATCATCGTCTCAAATCCATTCGTGTCATGCCCGCGAAAGCGGGCATCCAGGGTAGGCAGGCGTCGGCGGCGCGCTGCGGCAGGACTTGCGCGAGCGGGGCCGCCCGGTCAAGTCGACCGGCCTATTTTCCAACAGGCCGCCAGCGCTTAAGCTCGCCGGTTCACGGGGGCGTCATGCGGAAGATCGCGATTCTGGCTGTAGCGGGCGGGCTCGGCGCTGCTGTTGGCGCGCAGGCCGCCGACATCTCGCGCTATTCGAGCGTCAACGACAAGAAGCTCTGCGTCTACAAGCACAGCAAGGCCTCCGACGATGGGCCGGAATCCTGCGAATTCTCCTGCAAGGGGCCGGTTGCGGGGGTGAGCACCAAACTTCTGTCCTGCTACGACTACGAACATCTGTTCGTGCAGATCGACGGCAGGAGCTTGTCGACCTGGAGTGCGATGCTGGCGGTCGGCGGTTTTTCGGGCCTCGCCAACAAGAACGGGACGGTCGAATGGGTCTTTGCGCCGGGCGCGCCCTCGCGCGCAAATCTCAAGGGGCTGATCGTGCGCTTCCAGGGGGTCGACCAGGACAACAAGGGCCGCAACGCTTTGTCCGTCTTCTCGCTGAAACCAGGCGAAATCTGCTGGAAGGGCAATTATCCGGGCAATGAAGCCGCCCGCGCCGCCGTGGACGGGGCGGCCTGCCAGACCCCCCTGACGGAAGAGAGCAAGTAGGCGCGCGCTAAGCCGCCATCCCGATCGCGCTTTCGGCCGCTTCGCGCAGCGCCTTGATGTTGGCGGCGTAGCGGCTGCGTCCGCCCTTGAAGGCGGCCGAGCCCGCGACCAGCCAGTCGGCGCCGGCGGCGGCGACCGCGCCCGCCGTTTCAGGCGTCACGCCGCCGTCGACTTCCAGCGCGATCGGCCGCCCCGCGATCATCGCGCGCACGCGGCGGATTTTCTCGAGCGAACCGGGAATGAAGCTTTGGCCGCCGAAACCGGGGTTCACGCTCATCACCAGCACGAGATCGACCATGTCCATCACATGTTCGATCGCCGTCTCCGACGTGCCGGGATTGAGCGAGACGCCGGCCTTCTTGCCGAGCGCGCGGATCGCCTGCAGCGAGCGGTGCAGATGCGGGCCGGCTTCAGCGTGGACGGTGATGATGTCGGAGCCGGCCTTGGCGAAGGCCTCGAGATAGGGGTCGGCCGGCGCGATCATCAGATGCGTGTCGAACAGGGCCTCCGTCTTCTTGCGGATCGCCTGCACCACCATCGGCCCGAAGGAGATGTTCGGCACGAAATGCCCGTCCATGATGTCGACATGGACCATGTCGCCGCCCGCCTGGATGCAGGCCGCCACATCGGCGCCGAGATCGGCGAAATCGGCCGAGAGGATCGAGGGGAGAATTCTGATCTTGCGCACCGGGGCGGTCTCCTTTCGGGCGCGTTACCACGCGCCTCTGCGACAAGTCCATCCGCGGGGCGTCAGGGCGTCCCGATATCCCGCTTCATCGCCTCGTACTGGTCCTTCGTGATCTCGCCGCGGGCGTAGCGCTTGTCGAGAATGTCGCGCGCGCTTTCAGGCGCCGGCGGCTGCGGCCAGTTCCACCCGGCGGCCTGGCGCGGACGCCGGTCGCGCAGCAGCAGCCAGGCCAGAAACACCACGATCAGCAGGGCGCCGAGCGGCCCTATGCCGTGGAAGGGCCAGGTCCAGACCGTGTCGTAGCTCCATGTGTGCATGTCGGGCTCCTGCGCCGCGCTGCTCCGGCGGCGCGACTGATATAGGCGCCCTCGGCCCGTCTGTCCCGCCGGTCAGGGTTTCGCGGTCGCCGGCGCGGCCGTAACAGGCGGTGCGGGCGGCGCCGAGGCGAACCAGCCCGCGATGCGATCCCAGGCCCGCGCCACGAGGGCGGCGGGGCCCGAGACCCCGTGGCGAATGAAGGCGATCTTGCGCAGGCGCTCGGGCACGCGCCACACGCTCCACGAGCCGCCGGGGAAATAGGCGACGTCGCCCGGACCGAGGCGGTGTTCGACGTTCTTCTCGTCGGTGACGAAGACCTCGCCCTCGAGCACGTTCACCGTCTCGTCGATGCCGAAATACCAGCGGAACCGGCCCTTCGTCGTCTCCCAGACGACGGTGACGGCCGTTCCGTCGGTCGAGCGGGAGAGCAGGGCGCTTTTCGCCTGCGGGTCGCCGTCGAGAATCCATTCCTTCGGGATCTGCGCGGCGATCATCGTCGCGTCGGCGGGAATGGAAATGACGATGGGCGGCGGGGCGGCGTCCAAGTCGCTCTCCTGGCTTGCGCGCGACGGGTCGGCCCGGATTGGGTCCGAATCTCGCATCAGAATCGTCTGATGGCCTATATATCAGCTCGGGCGGGGAGGACGGCGTGGCGATACGGGCGGATGCGATCGTACTGGGCGCGGGCATGATCGGCGTCGGGGCCGCCCTGGCGCTGCAGGCGCGTGGACGCGACGTGGCGCTGATCGACCGGCGCGGCGCGGCCGGCCGAGAGACGAGCTACGGCAATGCCGGGCTGATCGAGCGCGCGTCGGTCGAGCTCTACACGTTCCCGCGCGACGCCGGCACGATCCTGCGCACCATATTCGGCGCCAATCCGGCCGCGCGCATCGACTGGGCCAGCCTGCCGCAGACGCTGCCGTGGATCGCGCGCTATTTCCTCGAAAGCGCGCCGGCCAGGGCGGCCGCGCATGCGCGGGCCGCGCTGCCGCTGATCGAGCGCTGTCTCGACGAACACATGAAGCTCGCGCAGGCCGCGGGCGCGGAGACGCTGATCCGCCCGTCGGGCTGGATCAAGGCCTTTCGCACCGAGACGACGCTCGCCGACGGCGCGATCGAGGCGAAGCGCCTGCGCGACTACGGGCTGACGTTCGATGCGCTGGACGCGCCGGCGCTCGCCCGGCTCGAGCCGGGGCTCGAGGGCTTCGCCGGCGCGATCGTGCTCAGGGACCCCGCCGCCTGCGTCGATCCCGGCGGGCTGACGGCGGCCTATGCCGGCCTGTTCGGGCGGCGCGGCGGGCGCCTGTTCGCCGGCGACGCGCGCAGCCTGTCGCAGACGCCGCACGGCTGGAGCGTGGCGACGGAGGCCGGCGTGGTCGAGGCGCGCGAGGTCGTGGTCGCGCTCGGCCCGTGGTCGGACGATGTATTCCGGCCGCTCGGCTACCGGATTCCGCTTGGCGTGAAGCGCGGCTACCACATGCATTATCGGCCGGCCGGCGAGGTCGCGCTCAACCATCCGGTGCTCGACGTCGACGGCGGCTATCTCGTCGCGCCGATGGCGCAGGGCCTCCGGTTGACGACGGGCGCCGAATTCGCGCCGCGCGACGCGCCGCCGACGCCGTTCCAGCTCGACGCCGTCGAGCCCCTGGCGCGAAAGACCTTCCGCCTCGGCGACCGGATCGACGCCGAGCCCTGGCTCGGCCGCAGGCCCTGCCTGCCCGACCTTCTACCCGTGATCGGGCCCGCGCCGCGCCATCCGGGCCTGTGGTTCGATTTCGGCCACCAGCACCACGGCTTCACCCTCGGGCCGGTCGCCGGGCGGCTGCTGGCGGAAATGATGACCGGCGAGGAGGCTTTCGCCGATCCCGCCCCATACGGCGTGGAGCGGTTTTGACGCATCTCATCACGGAACATTCACTTTGCGTGATGTCTCCGGCCCCGTAAAAGGCGCGCATGGCTTCCGACGTCACCATTTCCGCCGCCGCGGTCGCGGGCGTGCTCTCGTTCCTCAGCCCGTGCGTGCTGCCGCTGGTGCCGCCCTACCTGACCTTCATCGCCGGCACGACGATCGAGGACATCGTGGACGAGGGCGCGGCGCGCGCGCGGCGCGACGTTCTGCTGGCGGCGGTCCTGTTCGTCGCCGGTTTCTCGACGGTTTTCGTCGCGCTCGGCGCCACGGCGTCGGTGTTCGGCCAGTTCGTGCGCGCCAATCTGCACGTTCTCTCGCTGCTGGCGGGCGTCGCCATCATCGGCATGGGCCTGCACTTCCTGGGCGTGTTCAAGCTGCATTTTCTCTATCGCGAGAAGCGGATGGAAGTGGAAAAGCCGGTCGGCCTGTGGGGCGCCTATGTGATGGGCCTCGCCTTCGCCTTCGGCTGGACGCCCTGCATCGGGCCGATCCTCGCCGCCATTCTCGCGGTGGCCAGTTCCGAAGACACGGTCGCCCGCGGCGCCGGGTTGCTGGCCGTCTATTCGCTTGGCCTCGGCGTGCCGTTTCTCGCCGCGGCGCTCGCCATCGAGCCCTTCATGAACTTCATCAAGAAGTTTCGCGCACATTTCGGCAAGGTCGAGAAGATCGTGGGCGTCGCGCTGGTGGCGACCGGCGTCGCATTCATGACAGGCGGCATGCAGACCATGTCGATCTGGCTGCTGGAGACCTTCCCGGGCCTTGCGAAGCTCGGCTGATCCCTCACCCGGGGCCAGATCAACGCGCAGGCCTGCGCCGGCGTGAATAGTGCGCCTCACCTGACCTCGGACGAGACATGCGAAGCGGGCGATATCTTCTGTGGCTGATCGTTCTCGCGCTCGTCGTCGGCGGCGGCTTCGCATGGCGCCGGTTCGGCGCGCCGCCGCAGGTCGCGGTCGCGGAGGCCCGGCGCGGATCGGTGGCGGAAGTCGTCTATGCGACGGGCGTGGTCGAGCCGACGCGCTGGGCGAAGGTCATCGCCTACCAGCGCAAGCGCATCGTCGACATCTGCGATTGCGAGGGCAGGACGGTGAAGGCGGGCGACATGCTCGCGCGTCTCGACGACACCGAGGAGAAGGCCAATCTCGCGGAGCTCGAAGCGCGGCGCGCGCTGCTCAAGAACGACGTCGACCGGGTCAGCGGCCTCTACAAGCTGAACGCCGCGACCAAGACCGCGCTCGATCAGGCGATCACCGCGCTGCAGGAATATGACGCGCGCATCGACGCGCGCAAACAGAAGATCGCCGACCTCATCCTGCGCGCGCCGATCGACGGCGTGGTGCTGCGGCGCGACGGGCAGATCGGCGACATGGCGGGCACGGGCGCCGGCGACGCGCTGTTCTGGGTGGGCAGGCCGAAGCCGCTGCGCGTCGTCGCCGACGTCAACGAAGAGGACATGCCGCGCGTGCAACTCGGGCAGAAGATCCTGCTGCGGCACGACGGCTTTCCCGGACGGTCGCTGGAGGCCGTCGTCGGCGAGATCACGCCCAAGGGCGATCCGCAAACCAAGACGTTTCGCGTCTATCTCGCGCTGCCCGACGACACGCCGCTGCGCATCGGCATGAGCGTGGAAGCCAATATCGTGATCGCGGCGCGCGAGAATGCGCTGGTCGTGCCGGCGGAGGCCGTCGCCAGCGGCGCGGTCGATCGCGTCGTGGAAGGCAGGATCGCGCGCACGCCCGTCAGGACCGGCGTGCGCGGCGTGCGGCTGATCGAAATACTCGAGGGGCTCGACGAAGGCGCGGCCGTCGTCACGCCGGCGCGGCCGACGCTCGCCGACGGCGCGCGCGTGCGCGTGAGCGGGCCGTGAGCTACGTCCTCGACATAGCGATCACGCATCTGCGCTCGCGCGTGCGCCAGACGGTGGTCGGCGTGCTGGGCGTGGCCACCGGCGTCGGCTTCTCGATCATGATGGCGGCGCTGATGGAGGGATCGCAGGCCGATTTCATCCGCCAGCTGGTCGACAGCCTGCCGCATATTTCCGTCTCCGACGAGACGCGCAACCCGCCGCGCCAGCCGGCGGAGGCCGCCTACGACGCCGTGCAGATCGATGGGTTGCGGACGCCGGTCGTCCGGCCGGGCATCAAGAATCCGATGGCGATCATGGCGTCGATCGAGAGCTGGCTGCCGGGCGCGATCGCGCCGTCGGTGCAGGCGAAAGCCGTGATCCGCTACGCCGGCCGCGATACGGCGACCTCGTTCACGGGTCTCGATCCCAAGCGCGAGGAGAGGGTCTCGAAGCTCGCCACGCAATTGCGGCAGGGCTCGCTCGACGCGCTCTACAAGGCGACGAATGCGCTGATCCTCGGCGACGGGCTCGCGCGCAAGATCGGCGCGCGCGTCGGCAATACGGTGACGATCGTGTCGGGCGCCGGCCGCACGCTCGACTGCACGATCGTCGGCATCGCGCATACCGGCGTGGCGCAGATCGACGACGTTTCTTCTTATGGTCTCATCAAGACCGGGCAGATCCTCGCCTCGCAGATCGGGCTGGTTAACGAGCTGCGCATCCGCGCCGTCGACGCGCTGCAGGCGCGCACCGTCGCCGCGCGCATCGAGGGCGAGACCGGCTACAAGTCCGTCTCGTGGCAGGAGGCGCACGAAGACCTGCTGTCGGCCTTCGAGGTGCGCAACATCATCATGTACACGGTCGTCGGCGCGATCCTGCTCGTCGCCTCTTTCGGCACGTTCAACATCGTCTCGACCATCACGCACGAAAAGGCGCGCGACATCGCGATCATGAAGTCGCTCGGCTTCCGCGCGAAAAGCGTGCGGCGCATCTTCATCATCGAGGCCGCCGTCATCGGCCTCGTCGGCGCGCTGATCGGCTGGGCGCTGGGCTA
>JBDHTL010000059.1:0-20634 GCA_039808645.1 Rhodoblastus sp.
TCTCGGTTTCGCGCTTGTCGTGCAATTGCTTGCCACGCGCGATGGCGATTTCGATCTTCGCCCGTCCGCGATCGTTGAAATAGACCCGCAGCGGCACGAGCGTCATGCCCTCGCGCTGCACCGCCTGCGACAGCCGCGCGATCTCGCGCTGCTTCAGCAGCAGCTTACGCGGGCGCTTGGGCTCGTGATTGAAGCGATTGCCGCCGCCATATTCCGGAATGGTGGCGTTGATCAGCCACATCTCGCCCTGCCGGTCGACGCTGGCGTAGCTCTCGGCGATCGTCGCCTTGCCCGTGCGCAGCGACTTCACCTCGGTGCCCGTCAGCACGAGCCCGGCTTCGATCTTGTCGCCGATCTCGTAATTGTAGCGCGCCTTGCGGTTGTCCGAGGCGACCTTGAAGTTGGATTTGGGTTTTTCGGCCATTGGCTCCGCGCGAGTAGCGAACGGCGAGTAGCGAATAGGGACCCGTCGCCCCGCCGCTCATTCGCTATGCGCTACTCCCTACTCGCTTCTCAAGCGTTCAGCACGCCCGCATGGACCATCGCCGCGCGAATGGCCTTCTTGGTCCCTTCCGTCGAGGGCACGAGCGGCAGCCGCACCTCCTCGCCCGCGCGGCCGAGAAACGACAGGCCCGTCTTCGCGCCGGTCACGCCCGCCTCCAGGAAGGTCGCCGCGTGCAGCGGAACCAGCCGATCCTGGATTTTCAGCGCCTCGTCGTACCTGCCGGCGAAACACGCTTCCATCAGTTCCGCCGTGGGCTTGGGCGCGACATTCGCCACCACCGAAATGCAGCCGTTCGCGCCGGCGGCCATGCAGGACAGCGCTGTGATGTCGTCGCCCGACATCTGGATGAACTCCGGCCCCATCGCCTGCCGCTGCAGCGAGATGCGGCCGATATTGCCGGTCGCGTCCTTCACGCCCACGACGTTCTTCAGCTCGTAGCAGCGCTTCATCGTGTCGACGCTCATGTCGATCACCGAGCGCGGCGGGATGTTGTAGATGACGATCGGAATGCCGATCGCCGCGTCGATCGCCTTGAAGTGCTGGTACAGCCCTTCCTGGTTCGGCTTGTTGTAGTAGGGCGTCACGATCAGCACGCCGTCGGCGCCGGCCTTCTCGGCGTGCCGGGCGAGTTCCACCGCCTCGCGCGTGTTGTTGGAGCCCGCGCCCGCGATCACGGGCACGCGCCCGCGCGCTTCCTTGACGCAAATCTCGACGACGCGATTGTGCTCGTCGTGCGAGAGCGTCGGGCTTTCGCCGGTCGTGCCGACCGGCACCAGCCCATGCTGGCCGCTCTCGATCTGCCAGTCGATCAGCTTGCGATAGGCGTCCTCGTCGACCGCGCCGTCCTTGAACGGCGTCACCAGCGCCGGCATCGATCCCCTGAAATTCGCCCTGGCGCCCATTGTCGCGTCCTGAATCTGGCGGCGGCCCTGCCCAATCCACGCCGCAATCGCCGGTTTTTGTGTGGGCGTAGACATAGCCTCTGGCGCGCGCGCCGAAAAGGGGCGCCGCCCGAAGGCGGCCGGTCTGGCCACAGGGCCGCGTATGGTTATCGATTCGTTAATCAGCGCGCGGCAGTCTGGGCCCGTATCGTCAGGAGCGTTCGCCGCGTGACGCAGGAATCCGGGGTAAAAACGGGGGCGCCGCGCGCCTGGAAACGCAAGACCCTCGCCGTGACCCTCGCCGCGGCCGGTTGTCTCGCGCCCGCCACGCTCGGCCGCCTTCCGTTCGCGCAGCGCCCGATCGCGGCGAAGCCCGCGCCCGAGCCAGCCCTGCCCTCGCCGCCCGAAACCGCCTTCGTCTTCGATCCGCAGGACCAGACGCACGCCAGCTTCGGCAGGCCGGAACGGCCCCGGCCGCTGGACGCGAGCATCGCCATCGACATGGCCGCGCCGCTCGCGCCGCGCCGGACCCCGCTCGATCCGCCGCCGGTCAGCGCCTATGCCCGCGCGGTCGATCCCGCCTATCCGAACGGCGTCGTCGATCCGGCCGACGGCCTCGGCGTCGTTCTGACCGGTCTGCGCGAAGGCCTGGAAGCCTATCGGCGCGGCGATCTCGCCAAGGGCGACGCGGCCGCCGCGACCGCGACGGACCCCCTCGTTTCGACCGCGCTCGAATGGACGGCCCTGCGCCTCAAGCCGCTCGAAGCCGGCCATCGCCGCATCGCCCGCTTCATGGCGGCCCATCCCGACTGGCCCGGTCAGGACTGGCTGCGCAAGAACGGCGAACTCGCCCTCTATGCCGCCAAGGCGCCGGCGAAAACGGTCGTGGAATTCTTCGGCAGGAACGAGCCGACCACGCCCTCCGGACGCCTCGCCCTGGCAACGGCCCTGCTGGCGGCCGGCGAGACGTCGCGCGCCAACGAACTCGCCCGGAAAATCTGGCGCGAGGACGAACTCAACACGTCACAGGAGGGCGCGCTGAAGAAGAGCTTCGGCGCAATCCTCACCGCTGCCGACAGCGCGCGGCGCGCATCTCGGCTCGCCTATGACGAGCAGTTTTCGGCGGCCGCCCGTGCGGCCGCGCTCGCCGGCCCCGACGCCGTCGCTCTGGTGCAGATCCGCGCCGCCGCCGAGCGCGGCGTGGCGAATGAAAAGACATTCGCCGATGCGCCGCCGTCCGTGAAGCAAGACCCGGGCTTCGTTTTCGCCAGGGTCAAATATTTCATGGGGCAGAAGAAATATGCGGAAGCCGGGGCCGTCATGCAGGCGGCGCCGCGCGATCCCGCCGTCGTCGTGGACGGCGACGCCTGGTGGGAGGAGCGACGCGGTCTCGCACGAAAACTGCTCGACGCGGGGGATGCCGCGGCCGCCTATCGCATCTGCGCCGGCCATGCGGCGCAGGCCAACGACAAGCAGGTCGAGGCGGAATTCATGGCCGGCTGGATCGCGCTGCGCTATCTCGACAAGCCCGATCTCGCCGCGCCGCATTTCGACAAGGCCATGCAGATCGCACGCACGCCGATTTCGCGCGCGCGGGCGTCCTATTGGCGCGGCCGGGCCGCCGAAGCCGCCAGCAGCGACCAGGCGGCCGGCTATTACGAAAAGGCCGCCGCGGAATCGGCGACCTTCTACGGCCAGCTCGCGCGCCTGCGCCTCGGCAGGACCGACACGCCGATCCGCCTTGCGCCCCTGCCCGCCGAAGGCGGCGCGCGCGCGGAAAGCATTCGCGTGATCGAGCTTCTCTACGCCGCCGGCGCGAAGGAGCTCGCCGTGCCGCTCGCCTATCTGGCCGCCAAGGCCATCGAGGCGCCCGAGCAGATGGCTGCTCTGGCCAGCGTCGTCGTCAACGATCGCGACGCCAAGGTCTCGCTCAACCTCGGCAAGCTCGCCTCGCAGAACGGCCATCCGATCGACGACGTCGCCTTCCCCACCTACGGCGTGCCGCAATTCTCGCCGTTTTCGAATTCCGCATCTCTTCCTGTCGTTTATTCCATCGCGCGGCAGGAGAGCGCTTTCGACCCGAAAGCGGTCTCGCATGCCGGAGCGATGGGACTGATGCAGATGATCGCGTCCACCGCCCGCTCGACCGCGCGAAGAGTCGGCGTCGGCTTCGAGGCGAGCCGCATGACGAGCGATCCCGTCTTCAACGCGCAGCTCGGCGCCGCGCATCTCGGCGACCTCCTGAAGGAGCAGCGCAACTCGCTCATCCTGACCTTTGCCGCCTACAACGCCGGCGGCAAGCGCGTGAAGGAATGGATCGCGGCCCACGGCGATCCGCGCGAGTCGGGCGTCGACCCGATCGACTGGATCGAGCGCATCCCGATCGCCGAGACGCGCAATTACGTGCAGCGCGTGCTGGAGAACCTGACGATCTACCGCGCCCGGCTCGGCCTGGCGGAAACGAAGGCGATCGACCCGTTGCGCAGGGAAGCGCGGATGTAGGCGCGATTGTCATTCCCGCGAAGGCGGGAATCCAGAGCCGCCTCTCGAATGTCACATCGTTTGCCCCTAGATTCCCGATCGCTCGCTTCGCGAGCGTCGGGAATGACATAGCGCTCACGCATTGAGTTCAAGATACAAATCGCGCCAAGTCGGGTTGAACTCTTCGATCAGCTTCAGCTTCCAGCGCGCTGCCACTTCTTCAGCTGCTTCTCGCGGCCGATCGCTTCGTTGACGTCGGCATAGGCCTCGTACCAGACGAGCATGCCCACGCCATAGCGAGACGTGAAGGTCGCGCCGCGCTTCTCTCTGTGCTGGTGGACGCGACGTGATAGGTCGTTCGTCACGCCGATATAGAGGGTGCCGTTGCGCTTGCTCGCCAGAATATAGACCCAATAGGTCCGTTCCATCGGCGATCCCCTGAGTTTGGCGCGCAGTCCACAATGTCATTCCCGCGAAAGCGGGAATCCAGGGCCTCGTCACGAAAGATCACATCGTTTGCCCCTGGATTCCCGATCGCCCGCCTTCGGCGAGCGTCGGGAATGACATCCGTGTCACCGGCCCTTTCCGATGTTATTCCCGCGAAAGCGGGAATCCAGTGCCGCCTGACGAAAGTTCCATCGCTTGCCCCTGGATTCCCGATCGCTTGCCTTCGGCAAGCGTCGGGAATGAGACTCCTGTCCCTGGCCCGGCATTTCCAATGTCATTCCCGCGAAAGCGAGAATCCAGAGCGACATCAGGATATTTCTGGATTCCCGATCGCTCGCTTCGCGATCGTCGGGAATGACACCTCTCCGTTGCTGGTCACGCGATCCTGTCTACTGCCGCGCCATCTCCGTATTCCCCACCGCCTCGCCGTCGAGCGCCTGATCCTCGTCCATCGTCACGACCACTTTGCGCAGATCGCCGGTGAAGGCGAAGGGCGCGGAATAGTCGCCGACCGGGCTGCCGCGGTCGAAGCCGATGTCGAGCCCCGACCACGAAATCAGCGTGACGAAGCCGAGCGGCGTCTCGACCGAGCCCGCCTCTTCTCCATCGATCAGCAGCGTGTAGCGGCTTGCGCCCTGCCCTTCGCCCATTCGCGGGGGCGCGACCTTCGTCAGCCGCCGCACGCGCAGGCCGAGCTTGCGGTCGCCCGAAGGCACGATGCGATCAGATGTGACGAGCGTATGCGTTCCGCCGATGTTGAGGTCGTGGACGAGCCGCCCGTCGCGCAGGTAGAGCGCGTAGCCCGACGTCGCGTCGCCATGCGAGATCAGTACGCCTTCCGAGCCCTCCCTCACATGCGCGTCGGCCTCGATCGTGTACGAGCGCGAGCGCACATCCGGCGCGACGTCGGTCGGCACATGGCCCATGCCGCGATGGAAGGTGAACTTCCGCCGCTCGCCGTGATAGCGCGCCGCCGTTTCCGCGAAACGCGGGCCGAAGCGGTCGTCGAGCGGCAGCACCTGGTTTTCCTCCGCCGCCTTCCACCAGAGATCGACCAGTTCCTGCAGCAGTTCCGGCTTTTCGGCGGCCAGATCGTTCGTCTCGGAGAAATCCGCGTCGAGATGGAACAGCTCCCACTTGTCCTTCTCGAACGGCGTGCCCGGCGGATGATAGGCCACCGCCTTCCACCCGTCGCGCCACAGGCCGCGATGGCCGAACATCTCGAAATACTGCGGCTTTTCACGCGAGGGGGCGTTCGCGTCGAACAGGCTCGCCTTGAAGCTCACGCCTGTCATCGGGGTTTGCTTCACGCCATTGACGTCGGCCGGCGGCGCGACGTCGACGAGATCGAGCAGCGTCGGCGCGAGATCGCTCGCATGGGCGAACTGGTGGCGCAGTTCTCCTCGCGCCGAAATCTTCACCGGCCACGAAATCACCAGGGGATCGCGGATGCCGCCGCCGTGCGTGTTCTGCTTGTAGCGGCGCAGCGGCGTGTTCGCCGCCATCGCCCAGCCCAGCGGAAAGTTGGAATGCGACTTCGGCCCGCCGATCCGGTCGATCAGCCGCTTCTTCTCCTCCATCGATTCCCAGCGGAAATTGTAGGGGCCCATGGCGTTCAACATGCCGAGCGGCCCGCCCTCCTGGCTCGCGCCATTGTCCGACATGACGATGACCAGCGTATTCTCGCGCACGCCGGCGCGTTCGAGGAAGGCGACGAGGCGCGCGAGATGCTGGTCGGCATGATCGAGCATGGCGGCATAGGCGCCCTGCAGGCGCGTGAACACCGTGCGCTCGTCGTCGGAATGATCGGCCCAGGCGCGCACGAAATCGTTGCGCGGAGGCATGCGTGTATTTTCCGGCACGACGCCGAGCTGCTTCTGCCGCGCGAGACGGCGCTCGCGCTCCTCGTCCCAGCCGTGTCCGAATTGCGCGTCGTAATGACGGATGAGATCGGCCGGCGCCTGGTGCGGCGCATGGCAGGCGCCGAGCGCGAGCCAGGCGAGCCAAGGGTCCTGCGGCCGGTCGGCGACATGATCGGCGATGAAACGGATCGTGCGGTCGACCAGATCCGATGTCAGGTGATAGCCGCTTTCGTAAGAACCGGGCGCCTCGACATGCGTATTGTCGAGCACGAGTTCGGGCGCATATTGATCCGTCTCCGCGTCGAGGAATCCGTAGAACCTGTCGAAACCTCGCGCGAGGGGCCAGCCGTCGAACGGCCCGGTCGCGCCGCTTTCGGTCAGCGGCGTGACGTGCCACTTGCCGATCATGTAGTTGCGATAGCCGTGCGGCCGCAGCATTTCGGCGAGCGTGCCCGCCTCCTTCGCGATCTTGCCGCGATAGCCGGGAAAGCCTGAATCGAAATTTGCGAGGCAGCCGACGCCGACCGCATGATGATTGCGTCCCGTGAGCAAGGCCGCGCGCGTCGTCGAGCACATCGCCGTCGTGTGAAAGCCGGTGTAGCGCAGGCCCTCCGCCGCGATGCGGTCGATGGTCGGCGTAGCGATGGTCGAGCCGTAGCAGCCGAAATCGGAAAAGGCGACGTCGTCGAACAGAACGATCAGAATGTTCGGCGCGCCCGCAGGCGCCTTGACGCGCGCCGGCCACCAGGGCTGCGAGTCCTTGACCGTCGCGCCGATCCTGCCTTTGAAGTCTTCGCTCGCCACGCGCGTGTCCTCCCACCGCGAACCCCCATGCGAAGCCGGCAACTTTAGGGGAAATCGGCAACAGCCGATTTCCCGGCGCCGACTTCTGCTCGGCTCGCATCTTGTGGCGGCGAGCCTGAAGGCTCGCGTTCCGTCGCGCAAGGCGCCGATTGCTTTCTCCGCTATCCCCGGCTTCAATCGACCCATGCACATCTTCACCGCCATTCTCGGCACCGAGACCAACACGTTCGCTCCCCTCCCCACCGGCCTCGCGCAATTCGATCCGATCGAGCCGACGCCAGGCGGTCCGCCCGACGAAGTCAAACATCCCTTCGCCGGCGTCGTGCGCGCGGCGCGCGAGCGCGCCGCCCGTGATGGCCATGAAGTTCTCGTCGGGCGCGGCGGCTTCGCCACGCCGGGCGGCGTCACCACGCGCAGCGCCTATGAAACGCTGCGCGACAGACTGCTGGACGACCTGAAACGCGCGCTGCCCGTCGACCTCGTCGCGCTCGGCGTGCACGGCGCGATGATCGCCGACGGCTACGACGACGCCGAAGGCGATCTCATCGCGCACATCCGCCAGACCGTCGGGCCGCAGACGGTGATCTCCGTCGAACTCGACCTGCACGGCCATCTCACGCGGGCCAAACTCGCCAATTCCGACATTCTCGTCTTCTTCAAGGAATATCCGCACACCGACATCTACGAGCGCGCCGTCGAAGTCGTCGATCTCGGCATCGCCGCCGTCGAGAAACGCATCAGGCCTGTCATGAGCGTGTTCGACTGCGGCATGATCTCGGTCTTCCATACCTCGCGCGAGCCGACGCGCGCCTTCGTGGATCGCATGAGCGCGCTCGAGGGCAAGGATGGCGTGCTGTCGGTCTCGCTCGTGCACGGATTTCCCTGGGGCGATTGCCCGGAAATGGGCACGAAAATTCTCGTCGTCACCGACGATGCGAAGGACAAGGGCGACGCGCTCGCCGCCGACCTCGGCGCCACGATCGTCGCGACGCGCGACAGGACGCTGGCGACCTATCTCTCCGCCGACGACGCGATCGACGCCGCCCGCTCCAGCAACGGCTGCGTCGTCGTCGCCGATTCCGCCGACAATCCCGGCGGCGGCTCTGCGGGCGATTCCACCTTCATCCTGCGCCGGCTGATCGAGCGGAATATCGACAGCGCCGCGCTCGGTCCGCTCTGGGACCCGGGCGCCGTCGAACTCTGCTTCGCCGCCGGCGTCGGCGCGCGCCTGCCTCTGCGCATCGGCGGCAAGACCTCGGCCGCCTCGGGCGATCCGGTCGACGTCGAGGCCGAGGTGCTGGCCTGCGTGCCCCGCGCCCACATGGTCGACACGTTCGGGCACGGCCCTGAGGCGACCGCGCCGCTCGGCGATGCTGTCGCAATACGTGTCGGCGGCGTGGAAATCGTGTTGAACCAGCACCGTACACAGGCGCTCGGCGACGTATTCACGCCGCTCGGGATCGACTGGAAAAATAAGAAGATCGTCATCGTCAAGTCTTCGCAGCATTTCTACGCTGCCTATGCTCCATCGGCCGATCAGGTCCTGTACGTGGAAACCCCGGGCTCGATGACCATGGACTGGGCGAAATTGCCGTACCGCAAGCGGCGCGCCGATCTCTGGCCGTTCACGAAATGAGGAAATCCCGTTTCCGCGAAGTCCGGACGCCCGCTTTCGCGGACAGGACGAGCCGCTAGACTGCCGCCATGCCGAACGCCGCCTCCGAGCCCGAGCACCGCTTCGTCTCAGCCCCGGACGGACTGAAGCTTCACTATGTCGAATATGGCTCGCGTCTCGACCCCGGGGCGCCGGTCGTGTGCCTGCCCGGCCTGACGCGCACCGCCGACGATTTCGCGCCGCTCGCGCGCGCCCTGTCTTTCGGCGGCAAGCGGCGGCGCCGCGTGCTAGCGCTCGACTATCGCGGGCGCGGCCTGTCCCAATGGGACCGCAACTGGGAGAATTACACGATCGGCGTCGAGAACGCCGATATTCTCTCGCTGCTCGACGCGGCCGCGGTTCACCGCGCCATCGTCGTCGGCACGTCGCGCGGCGGGTTGCACGCCATGACCTTCGCCGCGACGCGCCCGACGCTTCTCGAGGCGGTCGCGCTCAACGACGTCGGCCCCGTGGTCGAACCGCTCGGCCTCATGCGCATCAAGAGCTATGTCGGCAAGATGCCGCAGCCGCGCAACTGGGCCGAAGCCGCCGATATCGTCAAGACGACGATGAGCGCGCATTTCACGGCGCTGTCGGAGCAGGATTGGGAAGGCTACGCGCGCCGGACGTTCGAGGAGAAAGACGGCAAATTCGTCGGCCGCTCCGATCCAAAACTCGCCAACACGCTCGCCGAGGTCGGCCCCGACATGAAGCGCATCGAGCTCTGGCCGCAATTCGAGGCGATGGCGCAGGTTCCCACGCTCGCGATCCGCGGCGAGAACTCCGATCTGCTCTCGGGCGACACGCTGCAGGAGATGACGCGCCGCTGCCCGAAATGCGAGAGCTGGGTCGTGCCCGGCCAGGGCCACGCGCCGCTCCTGACCGATATTGTCACGATCGAGCGCATCCGCACCTTCGTCGACTCGGTCGGCTGATCATATCTGCTCGATCCAGCGCTCGCGCTCGCCGGCGCCGCCGGTCGCAGGCGCGACAGGCCTAGACGTGCGCGCCCGTGTCGGCGTGCCCGTGGCGACCATGCGCATGCCCGCCGCCATGGCCATCGTCGTGCGAGCCGCGCGCGTCGTCGCCGCCGGCCAGCGTGCGTCCGCCGCAGCCCGTGATGCAGCCGATGACATAGGCGGCGAACAGCAGCAGCGCGACCTCCAGCAGATGGCCGAACAGGCCCGGAATCCACTTGAATCCGGCAAGGAACAGGCCCGTCAGAAAGGCGGCGATGGCCCAGGGCAGCCAGTTTCCGCGCGCGCGATCGTCTGCGCCCGTGCATGTCGCCCAGCCGACGAAGAGGCCGAGCGCGAAGGCGAGAGCGGCGTAAATCCAGTACTGCAGAAGAACGTAGATCATGTCGTCGCCCTCACTTCACGACGAATTCGGTGCGGCGATTCTGCGCGCGCCCCTCGCGCGTATCGTTGCCGACGATCGGACGTTCGTCGCCATAGCCGGCCGCGCTCATGCGGTCGGCGGCGATCCCCTTCGTTTCCAGCGCGTTCACGACCGATTGCGCGCGCCGCAGCGACAGGTCCTTGTTGAATTCGGCATTGCCGACATTGTCCGTATGGCCTGCGATCTCGACCTTCACGCTCGCGCATCCCCTCAGGACGGCGGCGAGATCGTCGATGACGGAGGCCGATTCCGCCTCGATCTCGTCCGACGATGTGCGGAACTTGATCGTGTTCTGCGCGAGACGGTCGACCATCTGCTTCTGGCACGCCGATTCCTCGGCGGTGAGCGGACGGCGCAATTGCGGCGCGGACGCGGGCGGCGCAACCTGCGGCGCTGGCGGCGGCGCAACCTGCGGGGCCGGTTGCGGCGCAGCCTGCGGGGCCGGTTGCGGCGGGGGCGCGGCGGGCTGCGGCGGCGGTGAGACCGCCGTCAGGTCCGCGAGCTTGATCCGCACGCCGGCCGGCAGGCTCGACAGGGCCGCGCGGATCGCGTCGACGGCTGCCGGATCGCCGATTCCCCGGATCGTGAGGCCGTCTTCGGCGAGAACCATCTCGCCGCTCTTCAGCTTCGCGAGCGTCGACAGGCCGAGCCCGGTCGAGGCGCCGAAATCGATGGACGCGGGCAGGCCGGATGCGATGGCCGCCTGCCCCGCCACGCCCGATCCGGCGGCGTTCGCCGCGGCCAGCGCGGCGGCGCGCGCCATTTCGCTCGGCGCAAATCCGCCGATCTCGATCCGTCCGTCGTCCGACTTTTTCGCCGTGAACAGATAGGGATGCTGTTCCGGCGCGCGCAGGTCGCCGCGCAGCGCGAAAGCGCCCGGCAACAGGCCCTTCAGCCAGGCCGACACCGCCTCCGCCGCCTCGCCGGCCCGGGCTGTTCCCGAAAGCGACAGGTTCTGGTCGGACAGGCCGATCCTGCCGCTGCCCAGCCGCGCGAAGGCGCCCAGCGCGGCCTTCGCCGCCTCGAGGAAATCGCGCGGCGCGCCGCGCGCGACCCGCATCCTGTCGACGATGGCCGCATCGGGCGCGGCCGCCTTCGTCGCCGCCAGAAGCGCGGCGCGCGCCTCCTCGGAGGGAACGAAGCCGTCGAGCGTTACACTCTTGCCGTCGAAAGCGGCGGACCATGTGTAGGGCGCGACGACCGGCGCATTGATCTCGCTCTTGCCGAGCGCGAGGCCGGCCGGCAATTGCCGAAGCGCGGCGAGCACGGCGCCGTAGCCGGCCGAATCCCCGGCGTCGCCCGAGATCGTCAGGCTGCCATCGCTGAGACCGGCCTTGCCGGCCGCGAGCTTGCCGAGCGCGGCGAGCCCCGTCTTCGCCCAGGACGCGAAGCCGCCGGCCGCGCCGGCGCCGAGCTGCATGCGATCGACGATCTCGCGCCCGGGCAGCGCGGCGCGGGCGGCGGCGACGATCTCAGCGCGAACGGCGTCGGAGGGAACATGTCCCTCGAGCGTCACGCTCTTGCCGTCGCTGGACGCCGACCAGACGTAGGGCGAAATCGCCGGCGCGACGATCTCGTTCTTCGCCAGCGCGAGACCGGCCGGCAATTTGCCGAGCGTCGCCGTGGCGGCATTGTAGGCGGCCAGATCGTTGGCGACGCCCGAAGTCGACAGGGCGCCGTCGGAGAGAGTCGAGACGCCCTTGCGGAGCGAGGCGAGCGGCGCAAGCGCCGCGTTCGCCCAATCCGCAAAGCCGGGCGCGGCGCCGCGCGCATAGGCCGTCCTGTCGGCGATTTCGGGCGCGATCGCCCTGGCGGCGGCGACGATTTTCGCGCGCGATTCGGGATCGGGGACGAAGCCGGTCAGCGTGATCGTGGCGCCGTCGCGCGCCGCGGCGAACGTATAGGGCTTCGCCTCGGACGGCAGTTCGACGCCGTTCGTCACGAGTCGGACGCCGTCCACCGCGTCGGCGACGGCGATCGCCTTCGCCTGGTCGTCCGCCGAAAAGGCCATGCCGCGCAATGTCACGTCGCGGCCGGCGACGGAGACCGCGTTCCGCGCGAGGCCCGAGGTGGCGACCGCGGTCGCCGCGCGCTCGGTCAGGTCCTGGCGAATCTCATGCGGCTTGAGGACGATTGCGACGAGAAAGAGCAAGAGAAGCGGGATGAGACCCGCCAACCACCTGTTGGGACGACACATGCTGGAACCCGGCAATGAATGAACGGCTGCGCCGCATGAAAACGAGGCTGGCGCAAACACGCGGCTGCGCGTTGCATCGCCCTCTGCCGAGCATATTCGCCGGATCGGACTTGTCCACGCCTCTCGGCGCATTTGCCCGGGCGTTTGCAGGTCTCGCACGCGGCCGATCGCCGCGTTGCACGCGGGGCGATGCGGAGCCCCGACAAACAAAAAACCCCGGCGCTTGCGCGCCGGGGTCTGTTGCGTTCCGATCTCGGGAGATCAGAAAGCGCGGATCATGCGCAGACGACCGCGGATCAGGTCCGACTGGGACTTGAAGGCCGGGAAGCCGGCAGCGATCAGAACCGGATCGGTTCCGAGGCCGACCGGACGGCTCACGATGCCGTGCATCCAGGTGACTTCCGCGCCGATCTCGAAGCCGCGGATCGGGTTCCACGCGAGACCGCCCACAAGGTCGAATTCCTTGTAGTTGGTGACGCCGGCGACGAACGTGCCGGTGCCGAACGCAACCGCGCCCGGGACGGGGTTCAGAGCGGCGTCGGAGTACTTGACCTGGTAGTAGGCGGCAGCCAACCACGACTTGACCGAGGGAGTCCAGTAGTGGGTGAAGGCGCCGACGACCGAGAAGGCCTTCGACTTGTCGCACGAACCCGAGTAGGTGAACACGCAGTCGCTGTCGGTCACAGCTTCCTGCCAGCCGTTGCCCGACGAGACGCGGCCGATGCCGACGCCGTAGTTGGTCGAGGCGTACACGCCGTTCACGAACGCGAGGTTCGAACCGTTGGTGTAGCCGACCGCGCCATTGGCGTAGGTCGCCTGCAGCCACAGGCTGTCGCCGGGGGCGATCATGTCCAGGTTGAACTTCACGCCGCCCTGGACCGCCCAGCCGAGCGAGTCGGTCTTGTTGAGCAGAGCGTTCGTGGCCATGCCGGGGATGACGCCGGGGGCGAAGCCGTTGTACATGCCGACGCCGACGCGATGCAGAGCGCCGGAGATCTGGGCCGAACCCCAAGGCTGGTCGACGCGGAGGTTGGCGACGACGTCGGGCATGCGCGTCCCGAGGAACTGCACGTTGTTCGCCGGGATCAGACCGCCCGCGGTCACAACCGACGCGATGGCGCCGCGTCCGCGATGCGAGACTTCGTCTTCGATCGCGATCGTGGCCGAGAAGCCGCCGCCGAAGGTCGCGGTGTAAGCCAGGCCGTTGACGGTCTGGTTCGAGCCGCGCAGACCCGAGTAGGTCGCCGCGTCCGCATAGAAGTCGAACATCGACTGGATGCGGCCCATCGTGAAGCCGGCGAACTGGATGAAGCCCTTGTTCAGGATCGTGCTCTCACGCGCAGCCTGCGTGCCGAGCGTGCTGACCGGCGCGGCGAACAGGATGGCGTTGGCGAGCGCGCCCGTGTTCGCGACCGCGCCCGAACCGAAGTACGAGTCGACGCGGATGAACGAACGGACCGTGCCCCACGGGGACTGCGTGCGAGCGTCGAGCTCGACGCGGCCGAGAGCAGCCCAGGCCACCGCATCGCGCGACACGCCAGGCGTGATCGTGCCGGGGACCAGGGTGCCGGCCAGGGTGCCCGCAACCGTAGCGACGCCAACAAAGTTCTGGCGGCTGGGCGTATTCGACACCGCGACTTCGGCGAGGACGAGGCCGCCGACGCGAAGGCAGGTTTCCGTGCCCGGGATGTAGAAGAAGCCGGCGCCGTAGGCGTCGCAAATCTTCACGTACTGCACCGGCGCAGCCTTGCGCGTGGGCAGGTCAGCAGCCTGGGCGCCAGCGACGGTCGCGAGGACCGCGGCGGTACCGAGGAGAAGGCTCTTGGCGACCTTCATGTGTTACCTCCAGATAAAAGAATGCCCGATCGGGCGGTTGAACTCTTCTTCTTACGAACGGAACGCTGGGCCCCGGCTCCACTTCTCTTGGGATGGGCGGGAAAGCCTGGAGGGCTTGCCTGCGCATCCTTTGGAGCGGGGTGGAACGGGCCCTGCTCGCAGATCGTTCATACCCCTCTTTTCGCCACGGTTGAAACCAAATCAGGGCCTTCAAAGCCTTATCTGCCTGAGCGTTGCATTCACGCCACAGTTGTTTTGCGCCGCACAACAGTTTGGAAAATATCGACTATTCAACCGCTTGTTCGTTCGGCCGCGCCGCGGCGCGGAGCACTCGCCACAGCCCGGCGGACGTGGCCGGATTGCGGCCGTTGGTTTCGGGCGCCCGCATGGAAGGTCCCCGCGTCCCGGTTGCGACGCGGCCGGTCGCCTGCCCGCCGCGGGATCGTCCTGCTCAACCGGCGGGCAGCCGGGCGCCCCTGGCCCGCGCGCAGTCCGCGAGCGGGCGATTCGAATATTTGCGCGCACGCCGGCGCGCGCGCCCTATTCTCGACTATACGCTCGCTTCACTTCGCTCTTTCGTGACTGTCCGCGCGGACGGTGGGGAAACCGACGGCAATGAAGCCCCCGCGCCGGACGTAGAGCCGAAAAGGGCATCGCAAACAGCGCGAAGGCCGGCCGAAGGCGCCTCGGCGCTTGCCAATCCCGGCCGTGCAGGGCATATCGTGCGGGCGCGACAGGCTCTCGCCGGCGCAGCGGAGACGTGGCCGAGAGGCTGAAGGCGACGGTTTGCTAAATCGTTATAGGGGAAACCCTATCGTGGGTTCGAATCCCACCGTCTCCGCCATCTTGCCATCGCCAGGGATCGAGTGGACCGCCGCAGCACGCAGGCGATCGCCGAGCATGCGTCGCATCGCGAGATGTCGCCGGGTCGTATCGTCTCGGTCGGCTGTCGCCGGGCTGTCGATGCAGGGCGCGAATCTCGATCGCGCCGACCGCCGGGCCGGCGCCTGAACGCGGGCGCGCGATTCGAAGGCCGGTCGGCGCCCCGCGATCGCTCCGACGCGGTTGCGGCGCGGCCGAAAACAATGGCAAGGAGATTCATGCCCGGGCGCATTGATGCGGAAGGCCCGGCGGGACGATGCGGTTGAACTTGTCGCCACCATCCAAAGCCAGGCGGCTCGCCGTCGGCGCGGCGATCGCGGGCCTGCTCGCCCTCGCGCCGCTGGCGCGGGCGCAAACGCGCACGCCGCCCCTGCCCCCGCCGCGCCCCCCGGCGCTCGGACAACCGACGACGACGCCGGTTCCGGCGCCGGCGCCCAAGGCCGACGAGCCGCTCGATCCCGATCACCCGCCCATGCTGCCGAACGCGAGCCGCAAACGGATGAGCGAGTGCGGCCACGAATGGGCGGCGATGAAGAAGGCGGGCAAGGATGTCGACACGGGCTGGCGCGCATTCGCGACGCGCTGTCTCGTGCGCTAGCGGCCTCGGCGCCCGAACGCGTCGGCGGCGCGCAACGGCCATTTCGCTTCGTCGCCGTCCCTCGCGCCCGCGAAGGATGCGTCTCGTCGTTCGTTGCGAAGGTCGGCCTGCGTTTGCGTCTCGCAAACAAAATGTCCTCCCGATCGGTTCGATCAGGAGGACATGAGTTCCGATCGCACGAAGACATGCGATCGAAGCGGGCGCCGGGCGGCGCCCTATTCGACTTGCTTCAGGCCGACTCGGTCGGAGCCGGAGCAGCGGCCTTCTTGACGGCCTTGCGAGCGCCCTTCTTGGCGCCCTTCTTGGCGGCCTTCTTGGCGCCCTTCTTGGCGGCTTTCTTGACGCCCTTCTTGACCGCCTTCTTGACGGCCTTCTTGGCGACCTTCTTCGAAGCGCTCTTGCGCGCGGTCTTCTTCACCGCCTTCTTGACGGACTTCTTCGACGCAGTCTTACGCGCACCCTTCTTGGCGGCCTTCTTGGCGGCCGGCTTACGCTTCGTGGTTGCTTTCGCCATCTTGTGTCCCCTTATCCAGTTCGCCGGCGAGAATTCGCGAGATGAATTCGCGAGCCGGCAAGAGGCCTGATTAGCGTAGCGTGGTTAACTACTCGTGCAAGAGGCGCAGCGCTGAGTTGCAAGCAAACAAGGCGCGAGCGGCGTTCAAACGATATCGCCGCGGACGCGACACACGGCTCGCGGGCTCTCCCGCAACGCCCGCAAACGCCTGCGAGAGAAGGGCGCCGAGGTTGTTCGCGGCGCCCGCTTCATGCGCTTCGAGACGAGGATTTCATCTTGCCGGCGCAGCGTTCCCGCGCGCTTGCGGCGCGCGGCGCGCGCGAATTGCATTGTCCGTCTTTCCCTTGTTTCTCTAGGGTCTCGCGGCATGCACGACATCTGCGGCGCAGCGATGCGCGCGCTCGATCGTTCGCCGCGCGCGCGCGCTCGAACGAAGACCGGCCGCGATCGAACATCGTGTCGCGCGCGCGACGTTCGACGCGCGTCCATCCTCGCGCGCCGAACGCAAGATCGCGCGACGACGAATGGGCGAACGCGCGCAAAAATTTTTTTGTGAGAAGATCGATTTTTGTCCTTCGCGCGTCGTCGAAACGCGCACGCGAAGATTGGAATCGCGCGAATCGGTCGAATCGCGCCGACTCGATTCGCGCGAGACCGCCTCGCTCAGAGGCCGAGCTTGCTCTTCAGCAGGTCGTTCACGGCCTGCGGATTCGCCTTGCCGCCGGTCGACTTCATCACCTGGCCGACGAACCATCCGAGCATGGTCGGCTTCGCCTTCGCCTGTTCGACCTTTTCCGGATTGGCGGCGATGATCGCGTCGATCGCCTTCTCGATCGCGCCGGCGTCTGTCACCTGTTTCAGGCCCCGACGCTCGACGATCGCGCGCGGGCTCGCCTCGCGCTCCTCGCCGAACATCAGCGCGAGCACGTCCTTGGCGATCTTGCCGGAGATCACGCTCTGGCCGATGAGGTCGACGAGCTCGGCGACATGCGCGGGCGGCACATGCGTCTGCGCGACGTTGAAGCCGCTGGCGTTGGCGAGCGCAGCGAGATCGCCCGTCACCCAGTTCGCGACCACTTTCGCGTCGCGCTTCTGCCCCCCTGCCGTCACCGCGGCCTCGTAATAGTCGGCGACGTCGCGGTCGGCGACGAGCACGCCCGCGTCATAGGCCGGCAGGCCGTAGTCGCGCATGAAGCGCGCCCTCTTGGCGTCCGGCAATTCGGGAAGCGCGGCGGCGAGTTCGTCGACGAAAGCCTGGTCGAATTCGAGCGGCAGCAGGTCGGGATCGGGGAAGTAGCGATAGTCGTGCGCTTCTTCCTTCGAGCGCATGGCGCGCGTCTCGCCGCGGCCGGGATCGAACAGGCGCGTCTCCTGGTCGATCGAACCGCCGTCCTCGAGAATGCCGATCTGGCGGCGCGCTTCCACGTCCACCGCCTGTCCGATGAACCGGATGGAGTTCACGTTCTTGATCTCGCAGCGCGTGCCGAGCCCTTCGCCGGGCCGGCGCACGGACACGTTCACGTCGGCGCGCAGCGAGCCCTGCTCCATGTTGCCGTCGCAGGTGCCGAGGTAGCGCAGGATGGTGCGCAGCTTCGTCACGTAGGCGCGCGCCTCCTCCGCCGAGCGCAGGTCGGGCTTGGAGACGATTTCCATCAGCGCCACGCCCGAGCGGTTGAGATCGACGAAGCTCGAATCCGGCGACTGGTCGTGCAGCGACTTGCCGGCGTCCTGTTCGAGATGCAGCCGCTCGATGCCGACCTTGATCTGTTCGGTGGGCGAAACATCGACGATGACCTCGCCCTCGCCGACGATCGGGTTCTTGTACTGCGAGATCTGATACCCCTGCGGCAGGTCGGGATAGAAGTAGTTCTTCCGGTCGAACACCGAGCGATGGTTGATCTGCGCCTTGAGGCCGAGGCCGGTGCGCACCGCCTGCTTGACGCATTCCTCGTTGATGACCGGCAGCATGCCGGGCATGGCGGCGTCCACCAGCGAGACGTGCGAATTGGGGTCGCCGCCGAATTCGGTGGAGGCGCCCGAGAACAGTTTCGACCGCGAGGTGACCTGCGCGTGAATCTCCATGCCGACGACGATTTCCCAGTCGCCCGTGGCGCCCTTGATCAGCTTGGAAGGTTTGGCATGCGCGCTCATCGCGTCCTCGGCGTTCAGAAGATGTCCGGTCGATTTGGCGGGTCTTGTAACGTCTTTTGACGGCAAGCGCACCTTCACGGCGCGCAAGCGCAGGAAGGCCGCTGTCCGGCCCCTCCCGCCCGCCGGGCTTGACTGTGACGATCCGGCCGGGCCTGCTCCGATCTAGCGTCAGGCAGACGCGCGCGTGCGTGCATGGGCGAAGACACGATCACACCGGCCGGCGAAGCCCTCAGGGGCGCGATGCTCGACGCCCTGCGCGAGATCCAGGCGCGGCTCGCCGGCGACGCCATCGCGCCGACCGACGTGCATCTGGCGCGCCGCGCCGCCAAGCGCGCGCGTGCGCTGGCGCGGCTGGCGCCCTCCGAACTGGCGGCTCTCGCGCAGGATACGCGCAGGACGGTCGGCCGCGCGCGCCGCGCCCTCGGCGAAGCCCGCGACGCTGACGTGCGCGCGGCGACCCTGAACGCGCTGAAGCCGAAGCTCGGCGACGCGCACGATACGCTCTCCCGTCTCGCGGGCGGCGCAGGCGATTGTCGAACGCCGGCTCCCGACATGCGGATGTTGCGCGAGGACGTCGCCGCGCTGATCCGCGACTGGAGCCTGTGCGAGCCGAACGGCGGCATAGACGAGATCGTCGCGGCGGCCGGATCGGCCTATCGCCGCATGCGCAGACGGGCCAGGGCGGGGCGCGGCGGGGGAACCGAAGCCCTGCATCGCTGGCGCTCGACCGTGGCCGACTTCGAATATGACGCGGATTTTCTGTCGCGCTTCTCGCCCGAGATGAAGCGCGCGCGCCACGACGCCGACCGTCTGCGCAAGCATCTCGGCGAGATCAACGACCTCGACGAATTGTACGAGCATGTCGCGCGCAACGGCGGCGACGGACCGGAACGGCAGGCCGTCCATCGCCTCGCGCAGGCGAGCGCGGCGCGGCGCGCGCGTCTCGTTTCCCGCGCGCTGGCGCGCGCCGACGCGCTGCTCGCGCTCAAGCCGGCGCAATGGACGAAGCGGCTCAGGCGATCCTGCGCGCAATGAAGCGGCAGGCGAGGCCCGCGAGAAGCGAGCCGGCGGCCAGCCCCAGGGTCGTCGCCGCCGGCGCGCCCTGCCCGTTCGCGCGCAACGCGTCCGCCGCCGCAAGCGCGACGAACAGCGCGGCGATGGCGTAGAAGATGAACCCGAGAACCGCGGCGCAGGCTGCGAGCACGGCTCTCGAGAAGGGCATCACGCCCACCATGCCCCAGGCAGTTCGATCTTCGGCGCCGCCTGTTCGATCGCGGCGCCGAGCGAGAACAAGGTCTCCTCCTCGAACGGACGGCCGATCAGCTGAAGGCCAAGCGGCAATCCGTCGGAAGCAAGCCCGCCCGGCACGACGAGGCCCGGCAGGCCCGCCATGTTCACCGTCACCGTGAAGACGTCGTTGAGATACATCTCGACCGGATCGGCCGAGCCCTTCTCGCCGATGGCGAAGGCGGTCGACGGCGTCGCCGGCGTCAGGATCGCATCGACGCCCGCATGGAACGCCGCCTCGAAATCGCGGCGGATCAGCGTGCGGATTTTTTGCGCACGCACATAATAAGCATCGTAGTAGCCGGCCGACAGCACATAGGCGCCGATCATGATGCGCCGCCGCACTTCCGGACCGAAGCCCGCCGCGCGCGTGTTCTCGTACATGCCGACGATGTCCTTGCCGGGCTTGCGCAGGCCGTAGCGAACGCCGTCGTAGCGCGCGAGATTGGAGGAGGCCTCCGCCGGGGCGACAATATAATAGGCAGGCAGCGCGTGCCGCGTATGCGGCAGCGAGATGTCGACGATCTCGGCGCCCGCCGCCTTCAGCCATTCGACGCCTTGCATCCACAGCGCGTCGATCTCGGCCGACATGCCGTCGAGGCGATACTCTTTGGGGATGCCGATCTTCTTGCCCTTCACCGAAGCGCCGACCGACGCCTCGTAGTCGGGCACGGGGCGATCGACGGAGGTCGAATCCTTCGGATCGAAACCCGCCATCGAGCGCAGCATGATCGCGGCGTCGCGCACGTCGCGCGCGATCGGGCCGGCCTGGTCGAGTGACGAGGCAAACGCCACTATGCCCCAGCGCGAGCAGCGCCCGTAGGTCGGCTTGATGCCGACCGTGCCGGTGAAGGCCGCGGGTTGGCGGATCGAGCCGCCGGTATCGGTCGCGGTCGCGGCCAGACACAGATGCGCGGCGACGGCGGCGGCCGAGCCGCCCGACGAACCGCCCGGAACGATCTTCGCGTCGCTTCCGTTACGGCGCCACGGCGACACGACGGGGCCATAGGCGCTCGTCTCGTTCGACGAGCCCATCGCGAATTCGTCGAGGTTGAGCTTGCCCAGCATCACCGCGCCGTCGCGCCAGAGCTGGCTGGTGACGGTGGATTCGTAATGCGGCTTGAAGCCTTCGAG